>NZ_KV836074.1:0-339 GCF_001838215.1 Corynebacterium sp. HMSC061H03 | reverse complement strand
TGAACTCTGCGACAGTGTCGAAGACTTCTCCGTGGTACATCTCGGTTTTCACGTGCCCGAAGAAATTTTCCATGACCGCGTTGTCGTAACAGTTGGCTTTACGCGACATCGACTGAACACCACCGTTGTCGCCAATCAAGTTGCGCCAGGACGAATGCTGGTACTGGAAACCTTGGTCAGTGTGCATCATCCACCCGGGTTCAGGCGCACACGTGTTAATCGCCTTAGCTAAAGAATCGGCGGTAAACGCTGTCGACGGCGATGTAGCCACGGTGTGAGCAACAATTGAACGGTCGAACAGATCCATCACCGGTGACAGATAGACCTTGCGGCCTGCGA
>NZ_KV836073.1:114156-189663 GCF_001838215.1 Corynebacterium sp. HMSC061H03 | reverse complement strand
GGCTGCCTCATCGCTAACTTTGCAACAGTGCCTCTGAGCGCCCTTTCCAGTCAGAACCCGCAGGCCGATCTTGCGGTCTGACAGCTCCTTCACCGTGTTGACCAGATGGGCAAGCGATCGTCCGAGGCGATCGAGCTTCCAGACCACCAGCACATCGCCGTCACGCAATGACTTGAGGCAGGCAGTCAAGCCAGGGCGATCATCACGACCGCCGGAAGCAAGATCATCATAGATATTGTCCCGTTCGACACCTGCGGCGCGCAAGGCGTCGTGCTGCAGGTCGAGAGACTGCGAGCCATCGGCTTTGGAGACGCGGGCATATCCGATCAGCATGTATCACAAACGTTGGTTTGAGGCGGCGCTTCGGCCACGATTGCATTGACCTCTGGAAATGTATCTCAACCAGCTTCATAAACAAAGCGTCTTGAACGCTATCAGATTTTGAAAAAGGAACATGTATGCCGCGTCGCGTCACTCTAACCGATCGGCAGAAAGACGCGCTGTTGCGCTTGCCGACTTCACAGACGGATTTGCTCAAGCACTATACGCTGAGTGATGAAGACTTTGGGCATATCAGGCTGCGTCGGCGCGCTCACAACAGGTTCGGCTTCGCCCTGCAATTGTGTGTCCTGCGCTATCCCGGCCGGGTGCTGGCTCCAGGCGAACTGATCCCTGCAGAGGTCATCGAATTTATCGGAGCGCAGCTTGGCCTGGGTGCCGACGATCTCGTAGACTATGCTGCCCGCGAGGAAACACGGCACGAGCATCTTGCCGAGTTACGGGGGCTCTACGGCTTCCGCACCTTCTCCGGACGTGGTGCGAGCGAGCTGAAGGAATGGTTGTTCCGAGAAGCCGAGATGGCGGTGTCGAACGAGGATATCGCCCGTCGCTTCGTAGCCGAGTGCCGACGCACCCGCACTGTCCTTCCCGCGACATCCACGATCGAGCGGCTTTGTGCCGCGGCTCTCGTCGATGCCGAGCGACGCATCGAGACGAGGATCGCCAGTCGGCTGCCTATGTCGATCCGAGAACAGTTGCTGGCATTGCTCGAGGAGACGGCTGATGATCGGGTGACCCGTTTTGTGTGGCTGCGCCAGTTCGAGCCTGGCTCGAACTCTTCGTCGGCCAACCGGCTGCTCGACCGGCTCGAATATCTGCAACGCGTCGATCTCCCCGAGGATCTGCTTGCCGGCGTTCCTGCCCATCGGGTGACTCGTCTGCGCAGGCAGGGTGAACGGTATTATGCCGACGGCATGCGCGATCTCCCGGAGGACAGGCGGCTTGCGATCTTGGCTGTTTGCGTCTCGGAATGGCAGGCGATGTTGGCCGACGCAGTGGTCGAAACCCACGACCGGATCGTCGGCCGTCTCTACCGTGCTTCGGAGCGTATTTGCCATGCAAAGGTCGCAGACGAAGCGGGGGTGGTGCGTGACACCCTGAAATCCTTCGCCGAGATCGGGGGCGCCCTGGTCGATGCACAGGATGATGGCCAGCCGCTGGGCGATGTCATCGCGAGTGGGTCAGGGTGGGACGGCTTAAAAACCCTTGTTGCAATGGCAACCAGGCTGACCGCCACCATGGCCGACGATCCGCTCAATCATGTGCTCGACGGTTATCACCGCTTCCGCCGATACGCTCCACGCATGTTGCGCCTGCTCGATCTGCGAGCTGCGCCCGTTGCACTGCCGCTTCTGGAAGCGGTGACGGCCCTTCGTACCGGTTTGAACGATGCCGCGATGACCAGCTTCTTGCGGCCCAGCTCGAAATGGCATCGCCACCTTCGGGCCCAGAGGGCTGGCGACGCTCGCCTATGGGAGATCGCGGTGCTGTTCCATCTGCGCGATGCGTTCCGCTCCGGAGATGTCTGGCTTACTAGGTCCCGGCGCTATGGCGATCTGAAACACGCACTCGTTCCGGCACAAGCCATCGCGGAAGGCGGTCGTCTCGCTGTGCCATTGCGGCCGGAGGAATGGCTGGCAGACCGGCAAGCTCGCCTCGACATGCGGTTGCGCGAGCTTGGCCGTGCCGCTCGCGCAGGCACGATCCCGGGCGGGTCGATTGAAAACGGCGTTCTGCATATCGAGAAACTCGAAGCCGCCGCGCCGACAGGCGCCGAAGATCTGGTGCTCGATCTCTACAAGCAGATCCCGCCCACGCGCATCACCGATCTCCTGCTGGAGGTGGATGCGGCGACCGGCTTCACCGAAGCGTTCACCCATCTGCGCACAGGAGCACCCTGCGCTGACCGGATCGGGCTAATGAACGTTATCTTGGCGGAAGGGATCAACCTCGGCTTGCGCAAAATGGCGGATGCGACAAACACCCACACCTTCTGGGAATTGATCCGCATTGGACGGTGGCATGTCGAGGGCGAAGCCTATGACCGGGCGCTGGCCATGGTGGTCGAGGCACAGGCAGCGTTACCCATGGCCCGGTTCTGGGGCATGGGCACGTCGGCTTCGAGCGACGGACAGTTCTTCGTCGCTACAGAGCAAGGTGAGGCCATGAACCTGGTCAACGCGAAATATGGCAATACCCCGGGCCTGAAAGCCTATAGCCACGTCTCCGACCAATATGCGCCGTTCGCAACCCAGGTGATTCCTGCAACGGCAAGCGAAGCGCCTTACATCCTCGATGGCCTGCTGATGAACGATGCTGGACGCCATATCCGCGAGCAGTTCACCGACACGGGCGGCTTCACCGATCACGTCTTTGCCGCATGTGCCATTCTCGGCTACCGGTTCGCTCCGCGCATCCGCGACCTGCCATCCAAACGGCTCTACGCGTTCAATCCGTCGGCCGCCCCGGCGCACCTGCGAGCGTTGATCGGCGGAAAGGTCAACCAAGCCATGATCGAGCGCAATTGGCCCGACATCCTGCGCATCGCCGCCACCATTGCTGCCGGGACCGTCGCGCCAAGCCAGATTCTGCGGAAACTCGCCTCCTATCCGCGGCAGAACGAGCTCGCGACAGCCCTGCGGGAAGTCGGTCGCGTCGAGCGCACCCTGTTCATGATCGACTGGATTCTGGATGCCGAACTCCAACGGCGTGCCCAGATCGGGCTCAACAAAGGCGAAGCTCATCATGCGCTGAAGCGGGCAATCAGCTTCCACCGCCGCGGTGAAATCCGCGACCGTTCCGCCGAAGGCCAGCATTACCGCATCGCCGGCATGAATCTGCTCGCCGCCATCATCATCTTCTGGAACACCATGAAGCTCGGCGAGGTCGTTGCAAACCAGAAACGCGATGGAAAGCTGCTATCGCCCGATCTCTTGGCCCATGTTTCGCCGCTCGGATGGGAACACATCAATCTCACCGGAGAATATCGCTGGCCAAAGCCTTAGCGTAGGATTCCGCCCCCTCCCGCAAACGACCCCAAGATGTTCATGGTCTCCCCGATCACTGCCCGGAAATGGGCAGGCCGCTACCGGGAAGAGGGTGAGTTTGGGATGCAGGATCGCTCCAGCAAGCCGCACCGGATCCCAGGCAGGACGCCCGAGCATGTCAAGAAGAAGATCATCAACCTGCGCTGGCGGCTTCGACTGGGGCCAGCCCAGATCGCTGCGCGACTTGGTCTCTCGACGTCGACTGTTCACGCGGTCCTCGTCCGTTGCCGCGTGAACCGCCTCTCGCATATCGATCGTGTCACTGGCGAGCCATTGCGGCGATATGAGCATCCTCATCCGGGATCGTTGATTCATGTCGATGTCACGAAGTTCGGCAACATCCCCGACGGCGGTGGACATCGTTACGTAGGTCGGCAGCAAGGCGCACGGAACAAGCTCGCGACTCCGGGATTACCACGAGGAAAAGATCACAAGCCGCGCACCGGGACGGCGTTCGTTCACACAGTCATCGACGACCACTCCCGCGTCGCATACGCAGAAATCTGGTCGGATGAGCAGGCGAGCACAGCGGTGGGAGTTCTCGAACGCGCCGTGGCCTGGTTCGCCGAACGAGGCGTGACCGTCGAGCGAGTCCTATCCGACAACGGGTCGGCATACAGATCCCACGCATGGAGGGACTTCTGCGCTCGGCTCGGCATCCGACACAAGCGGACACGCCCCTACCGGCCGCAGACGAACGGGAAGATCGAGCGATTCCACCGCACGCTCGGGGACGGCTGGGCCTATGCCAGGTTTTACGGTTCAGAGGCCGAACGACGCCTGGCGCTGCCCGGCTGGCTCCACTTCTACAACCACCACCGACACCACTCTGCGATTGGCGGCGTACCCTTCGACCGACTCAACAACGTCCCTGGACATCACACCTAGCGAGCCGCTACTCACCCACTCCTCACCGGCTACTCGTCCCATACCTCCGGCGGCATTGCTGGGAACGGCGTCGTCGGCGGCAGAGTTGCCACAGCTGAACGTCTGGACAGGCCACACACCTGCAACAGGTCCACCACCAAGGAGCGGGACTGCGCAAACACAACCTGTTCCGACAGCGTTGCGTCCTCGATCACGCGCGGGTGCATTTTCGCCGCTAGACGACGCAAGTACCGAACCACGTCTTCAAGCTTGACCTCTCCGGATCCCTCGGAAAGCTGAGCGATAGCGATGTCGCCGGATTCGAAAGGCAACTCGCCCCACTCTGGGATTCGGCGCACGGCGGCTTCGTCGTCAAGCACATGACTGACCAGGCGCGTACCTTCAGACACGCCGAGAACAAGTGCGCACAGTTCGGACGAGAAGTCGATGTGATCCTCACGTGCGGTGATAGCGCGACGCGCGAGCACACGGATGTTGCGCATGGCGTTGTCGACGGGATGAACCATGCGTGACAGCGAGTGGATTCGATCCCGGGAGCGCCAGAGCAACGGCGAGATACGGACCTGCTCGCCCGCGTCGGCAACGGTGCGGTCCATCAGCGAGACCTGCGCCTGCATGGAGCGCACCACGCTCAGTGCGGTGCGGATGCGATCGGTGTCGCCCTCTTTCATGCCGATGCCGATGTCATAAAGTACGTCTGCACCCATGTCGAGGACCTTGGCCACCTTGCGGCGAGCACCCGCCAGCGGGCTTCGCGGCAATATCATGAGCACAATAATGCCCACCACACCACCGACGAGAGCATCAATCATTCGGTAATAAGAACCAGCGGTGCCCGGCGGAATAATGGTGGCGATGAGCACGGCTGAAGATGCCGCTTGGTTCACCACAAGTGGACCTCGACCGACAAACACGCCGATGACCATGGCGACAAACACACCGACGGTCAGCTGCCAGATACCCGAGCCGAGGATGGAGATAATCACATCACCAATGCCGACTCCCAACGAGGCGCCGAGCACCAACTCCACAGAGTGTTTTAGGCGAGGACCTGCGGTCATCACGTTGAGGCTGATGAAAGCGGCCATCGGCGCGAAGAACGGGTTGGGGTGCCCCAGGACCTCAAGTGCGAACCAGTAGGCCAACCCGGCAGCTAACGTGGCTTGAACAATGAGCATCCAACGGGAGCGCACACGATCAACCGCATGGAGGAAACGCGTGCGGGGCCTCACTTTCTGACGCAACTTGTTTGCTGCGCGGGAGGCCGGATGTAGGTACGTATTGCGAAAATCTTGGAAATCCGGGCGCGGATTATCCTCGACGAATTGCGTTTCCTTAGCTTCGACGAGGTCGTCGACATGCGCGGGACCAATGTCCTCTAGATTCCTGGCAGCTGCGGCGTCCTTATCTTCCCCACCAGCCATGCCAGCCATGCCGAAGTCACCATCCTCATGTAAAAAACTGTGCGCTTTTTATGTACCCGTTGTGCTGTTGTGCACTCTTATGTGCCCGCTGAATCTCTGTGCGCGATTAAAGACCCAACTCTGGCAGCGCGGATTCATCACTGTCACGCAGCAACGCCATCATGCGATCGAATTCATCATCCTCGCCGATAGCCTTAGCAGCCTTAGCCAACGCTGCGAAGGCGCGAAGCACACCACGATTCGGCTCGTGCTCCCACGGAATGGCTCCGAACCCCTTCCAGCCGTTTCCACGCAGCAGGTCCAGACCGCGGTGGTAACCAGTGCGAGCGAAGGCATAGGCCTGAATCTCCTGGCCCTCGGACAAAGCGCTTTCAGCCAAATCCGCCCAAGCCTGGGAATCGCGCGGGCATGCGCGAACCACGGCCTCCGGACTTGCGCCACCGTTGCGGGCAGCAACGGCCTCGTCAAGAACGGGGAGCTTCACGGGAGCAGGAGCCATCATGTCATTGAGTTTCATGCGTCCTATTGTGCCAGGCATCACGTGGCGATGGCAGGGGCTCAGTATGTGACTCTCTGTTGGCAACGGCGGGCACAGCGTGGTGGTGCGACGTCGGCAAGCGCCAGATGACGACCAACTAGCGTTCCCCGACTACTCCGGGCAGCTCGGCTTCGTCGAATCCAACGACTCACCATTTTCCAGCTTGGTCGCAACAAAATCGGCCACTCGGGCGCACGCTTCCATCAGCATCCAACCCGACAGCTGGACAGAGAGGTCACGCTCCTTAATCGCCGAACCGCGAACCGCGCCACCGACTGATTGCGCAACCGAACCGCCCTGTGGGAACTGAGCATTGTCGTTCCAATCTGCGGGGAAAAGCGGCAGGCCATCAACCTCGAGGCGGTGGTACCAGCACTTCTCCCCCGACGCCAGAACCAGTCGGCGAGCAATGCGGGCCGCCGCGCGATTCATGCGATTGTCTCCAGGCAAACGCACCGCCGCATCGGCGAGGTATCGCACGAGGATGCCGTTGAACAGACCACCATCGCCGCCACCGGCACCGGCGATGACATTGTCGGTGGTCGCCAAATCCTTTGCCACCGCGTGGATGAGGTTTTGCACGCGCGTGAAATACTTCGTCGCCTGTTCACGCTGGCCGTGCGCCCGAAGCGCAAGTCCCACTTCGAGGCAAGCGCCAATCATGACACCCTGGTTGTACGTAAACATGCCCTTCTGCACGACGGCACCTGCCATGGACAAGCGAATGCCGTCGTAGAGCAGCCCTGAGTCCGACAGGAGGTTGGCGTAAACCCAATCGATAAGTTCCTCTGCCTCCTTGATACGACCAGCCCGGGCCAGAGCGATGGCTGCAGGACCGTTCGAGGGGACGTTGAAAAAGAGGTCCTGCTCACGCCACGGCAGCACACCCGTGGACTCCTGCCGACCATCGCCCAAGCATGAAATCAGCCGTGCTGTCGTCTTCTTGGGCACCGATGCGCCGAGGACAGCGTCGGCACGCCCGAGCGCCAACGCCATCCACGCGCGATCGTCGTAGTACTTGTTCTTGGTCAGCAGCGTGAGGTTGCGAATGCGGATACCCCGAGTGGTCTGGCGGATAGCGCGGTACTTCTCCTTAGAAGGCACGCGCTTAGCTGCGTCTACCAGGCAGTCGAGATACTGCGCCTGCCACCAGTAATGCCAGTTGATGAAGACCTTATGTCGAAGCGGCGCGGGCCAGGAAGCCATTGCCAAATTCGTGCCCGGAAGACCCCACAGCTTCGCCGCATGACGGTTGCGAATCGCCTGTTCAGCCACGTCCGCACGATAGGCCCACGTTTCGGCCTCCGGACGCGACATTTTTAGAACCACTGGCTCTCCTTAAAACGGCTGTGAAACAGCTCTAAAACAGCCTTCGAAATAAAACACCTAAGCAGACAATTACCAGGCCGCGGTGATATCTGCATGAGTACGAATCCAAGAGTGCATGGCAATACCCGCCGCTACCCCCGCATTTATCGAACGCGTCGAGCCAAATTGGGCAATCGACACCGTCAAATCCGCCGCCTGCTGTGCTTCTTCAGTCACTCCCGGCCCCTCCTGGCCGAAAAGCAAAAGACAACGCTCGGGCAACTCAACGGTTTCGATGGGTACGGAGCCCGGCACATTGTCCACGGCCACGACAGCCAAATCATGCTCGCGCGCCCAGCTAATGACCTCCGACACCGTCTCGTGGTGCAGCAAGTGCTGGTAGCGGTCAGTCACCATCGCGCCGCGACGATTCCAACGCTTGCGCCCCACGATGTGCACGGCCTCCACCAGGAAGGCATTTGCGGTGCGTACCACGGTGCCAATGTTGGAGTCATTCTCAAAATTCTCGATGGCGATATGCAACGGATGACGACGCTTATCCAGCTCCGCGACGATAGCCTCCATCGTCCAGTAGCGGTAGGCATCGACGACATTACGTCGGTCGCCCTCATCCAGAAGCTGCTCATCGTATTCTGGGCCGGTCGGCCGGGGTTCGTTCGGGTGCTCCTGCTCCCACGGCCCCACCCCGACACGAGCCTCAAACCATTCCGTCGGCCCCTTCCCGGGCTCAGGCGCGGTCAAGAGCCAACAGCCCCTCGACCAGGAACAACTGCGCCACGGTGTAGGTGTCCATCACTGCCGCATTCAGAAGCTTGCCGACGACGCCCTCCTCCGCAAACATCTTTCGAGCCATCAGTAGCGTGTCGGAGACGAGGAACAGGTTGCCACCGTGGCCGAGGCCGTAGGCGGCATCGGCAATCGGCAGGCCGGTCTGCTCATCAGTACCGACAGCACCGGCACCCTCCAGCAGCGCCGGGTCATCGGCCAGTGCGGAGGTCACAGCCAGCAGCGGACCGTAGCCAACAGCAGCGGGCAGCGCCTCGGGCTTTACAGCACCGACCAGCGGTACCGAACCAGCCCACAGTGGGAAGCGAATGGCAGCACGCAGCGCGCTAATCCGAGCTCCGGCACGCCACAGCAGCACGTGGTAGGCAACCTGGTTAACTGCGAACGGCACAGAACCGCGGTTCAGGTTCGGCTTATTCGGCATGAGAATCAAGTCGCCCAGCCAACCGCCGGCGAGGCCGATGAGCAGGGTGGTCGTCGTAAAGCGAGACGTCTCGTGGCGACGGCGCCAAACATTGGCCGCCAACAGTGGCATGAGGACAGTCTTGGAAACTCGACGTGGAGTCTCCCAGCCGAAGGCACTGGAGACAACGTTGACCGCACTGGCGGCGATATAGCCGGCACGTTCTGGGGCACGGCGGGTGTCGGAGCTTGCGCTGGCGATACCGACGAGTGCGCCGAGGCCCTCGCCCGTGCGACGCACAAACATGTCAGCGACGGTTTCCTTGGTGCCGGGAAGTTTGGTCGTGGTGAGCTTGGACAGGAGTCCTGCGCGCTTGGTGGTCATGGGGATGTTCCTCTTTCGTGGGACTGCGTTGGGGCGGTGAGCTGGGTGAGGCTCGGCGAGCAGGGTGAGGCTCGGCGATAGCTCTAGCGCTCAGATTCTTAGGCCAGACCCAAGTCATCCAAACCGAGCAGGTAACGGTAGTCCAGGCCTTCAGCCTTGATGACCTCGTCGGCACCCGTCGCGCGGTCAACCACCGTGGCGACACCGACAACCTCAGCACCGGCCTCACGTAGGGCCGCGACGGCGGTCAGCGGAGAGTTGCCCGTGGTGGTGGTGTCCTCAACAACCAGGACCTTCTTGCCCACAATGTCCGGCCCTTCGACGCGGCGCTGCATGCCGTGCTTCTTGGCTTCCTTACGCACCACAAAGGCATCAATTGGACGCCCTTCGGCGTGCATGACAGAGGTAGCCACCGGATCCGCGCCAAGCGTCAGACCACCGACGTGCGCGTAGTCCCAGTCTCCAGTGAGCTCTCGTAGCAGAGAACCAATCAGGCGCGAGGCCTCATGATGTAGGGTGGCGCGGCGCAGGTCAACGTAGTAGTCAGCCTCACGTCCAGACGACAGCGTGACCTTGCCATGAACAACCGCCAGCTCCTTGACCAGCTCGGCCAAACGCTGCAGCTTCTCCTGATTGACATTGTTCGTGTGGATGCTCATCTGAGGTTGTCTCCTAAATAAACGACTGTGTGCTCAAGGATATGTCTGGTTCTACTCGTCCGCGGAATCAGGGGTTGCGCCCTTGTCCTCGGATACAGATTCGGTGGGGTCGTCGCTGCTGTCGAGGTCTGGGGCGGCGTCGGTAAAAATACTGGCGGGCTTCACATTTGATCGCACCACACGCCCCTGGCTCGAGCGCATCCGGCTATGTTCGGGGTCCTCCCCAAGCGCAGGAATCTGCTGGCCAGAATCTCCAATGTCCTCCGACTCGCCAACGTTTGCACCCATCTTTCGTGCCGTCGACCGCGAAGGCAGGGCCGTCGGATCCAGCGGTATATCCCGCGTAGGACGCCACGACGAACCGTCAATCGCCTGCACCACCGTGGGTTGTGCATTGCTTTGCGACGGCCACTGCGAATCATCCGTGGTTGCATCCGCGGTAGCAGCGGACGAGGACGAAGGAGAATCTGCGTAAACAATTTCCTCAACGTCCAGCGGCTCTTCGCCCTTGCTATTCTGCGCGCTGTGACTCTGGGCATGCCCGTTCTGTGAGCTGTGATCCTGCGATTCGTGGTTAGCAGAACCGTTGCGACGCTGATCTGGTACCGCGTGCAAGTGCCCACGCCCGGTTCCATCCGAAATCAAGGAACCAGAGTCAACGGACTGCTCGGTGAGCTGCAAACGAGTGGGATCCCACTGATTAGTGTCCGGAGCGACGGTTTCGCCTTCCGCCGGTGGCAACCTGCGCGCAATGTCGGAGAAGTCCGACAGCGATGCCAGTGCACCGTCCCAGTCCTCTGGCACCGAATTATCAATCAGCTGAGCCAAGGACCAGGAGTTTTCGGACCACATGCGGGTAATGGCCGGGTGCACGTCGGCAAGCATGCGGGTTGCACGGTCGTCGAAAATGCGATGAATGAGCTCTGGGTCGGTAGCTGCGACTACCAGGCCGGCTTCGGTAGCTACGTGAGGCAGCGTCGTGCCGCCGCTGCGGCGCAACTCGAAAACCTCATCGCTGGATACAGAACGGCGGATGGCGATGGTGGTGATGCCGCCGACATCGGCGAGGTGCATTTCCCGGCCAAAAGCGAAACCGGAGACCACGGCCTTGGCATCGCCGTCCGGCGTACGCTGCCAGTACGACGGCAGCTCATGGTCCACACGGTTATAGACAGAATTACGTTCCTGCGCCCAGGCTTTCCGCAAGTGACGCACACGGCGACCGCTGATACGTCGACGGACAGGGGCCACTGACTGCTGCTGGGCGCGCTGCGGTTGCGCGGGCTGGGTGGACTCAGTGGGCGGGGTGGCCTGGGTGCGCGCCGCACGATCGGATGATTGCGGCACTTCGTCAGTCTCGGCTTTTACGCCGGACGCAGCTTCGGATTCTGCACCGTCAACAGTTCCAGTGCGAGCGTCAGCAGCGGTGGTGCTGTCGGCCCCTGTGGCAACGGCATCGCCTACTAAACCTGTCTCGGGCTGATCCGCGGTATCGGTATCTTCAGCAGTCACCGACTCGGCTGGCTCCGCGCCAGGCCCTGCTCCAGATTCTGTGCCAGACTCCGCGCCGCTTCGGAGAGTCACGTCCGTTCCCGCATTCAGATCAGCTGCTGCTTCCGATGTTTCGGCAGCACCCGCGTCTTCTGTTGCTTCGGGCATTTCAGCAGTGGCCGCCGGCTCGATTCCCGAGACAGATTCAGGCTCCGTCGGTGTCTTTTCTACAGCTGAAGTCCCCAGTTCTGTCGTCGAAACCTCAGTTTCAGAATCAACTTCAGCGGCGCTATCGGTCTCAGCGGCAACCTCAGAGTCAGCGTCAGCTGCGACATTCGGTCTCGCCACAGAAGTTGTCTCGGGGCTGCCTTGCTCCGAAGAATCCGACTGTTCGGACACAACATCTTCTGCCGCCACACCGGTTACTTCGCCGGTGGAGTCCGAGGGCTCGTCGTAAAGCGATGGCGATGACGGAGACGCCACAGCAGTCTCACTTGTGCTGCGACGGCGGCGGTCGACAACGAACAGCGCGACTGCGGCGATGATGAGAATCGCTGCGAGGGTGAATACTAGGGGAATCATTAATCTCCTAGCTTAAGCCAGAAGCCGTTCTATTTGGTCAGCGACAAGATGCCGTCCCCCGTCTGGCGCAATACCAATGCCCGAGGCGAGAGCGTTCAGGACTCTCTAGGACGGTAAAGGGCGAGGGGCAAAAGCCACATGGACGGCACATCTGGGGCCCTGGGGCGGTCGCCCTGGCCCGGGCCCGCTTAGAAGCGGACGATAGGCAGGCTCGGATCGCCAGCCCACTGGGACCAGCCACCGACATACAGAGAGGCGCCCGTGATGCCCGCTTCTTCCATAGCCTGAATGAACAGCGAGGAATGAAGACCGGAACCGGAGTAGACCGCTACATTGCGACCGTCTTCGATACCGACGGAGGCAAAGCGCTCACGGAGCTGCTCAACAGGCAGGAAGGAGCCGTCGGCATTTTGCAGACTGCGAGCCGCCAGGTTCACGGCACCCGGGATGTGACCCGCCTGCAGATCGACGCGCTCACTACGACCTTCAAAACGGCTGGGCTCACGCGCATCCACCAAAATTCCACGCTCAGACCAGGTGCGTACGTCATCGAGGCTGGCAACAGGCATATTGCCTTCACTCACCGCAATCGTTCCAGGCCGCGGCAGATTTCCGGGCCCGAAGGCAGTCTCGTTTCCATCTGCTTCCCAAGCAGCTAACCCACCGGTGAGGACACGCACATTCTCCAAACCTGCCCAGCGCAGAATCCACCAAGCGCGTGACGCGAACAGTCCATCGCCCGCGTCGTAGACGATCACCAGATGCTCCGAGCGGACTCCCCATCGACGGACGGCATCGCGCACACGCTCGATATCCGGCAACGGGTTGCGACCAGCTTCTCGGCTTGGAACACCTGCTAGGTCCAACTCGGGATCACAGAACACGGCCAGTGGGATGTGAGCCGTGGCGTAGGAGTCATATGGTTTTTTAGCACGCGACCAGCGTGCGTCAACGACGACGATACGACCGCCGCCGGCAATCTTGTCACGAAGCTCTTGTACCGAGATGGATGTTGTCATAATTCCGGATTCTAAATCGATTGACTTGGTAGCGCGATATGTACGTTATTAAAACTAGGAGCTTGGGAGGGTACCTGAACATGCTGTCCACCTGGCCGTTTTCACCTCATGCACAGGACATGGAATCGGCCGTGCCACCGCAGAAAAACTGCTGCACTATGCCGCCAGCGTCGGCCTCCTTTCCCAACCGCTTCATTAACGCAAAGCTGACTACGAAACGGAAGATCAACCTCTAAGCCAGGCCTCTGCCTCCCAATCCGACTACTCACCGGGATCCGGCCCCGTCTCGCCATTGCCATCCACTGTGTCCCCCGCCCGTTTCTCTCGCGCTTTACGACGCAACCAGCGCCCCGGGCTATCGAACGTATCGGGGTCCTCATTGGATTCCGCTTTCCGGTTTCCTTCCTTGTCTTTCGGGGGCACCCAGACCACACGATCAGTAGAGGCCGGCTCACACTCCCCGCTAACCCCGTCCCCTTCGTCAGTTCCTAGAATCTCCGGCACCTCATCCGGCCGGAGCGTCCACCAAGCATTTTCATCACATCGAGCATCATCGATCTTTCGATGCGTACCCGGATCCACCAACGTGAGATTATCCAGGTCAGTGCCACCACCGGAAGCCCACGACTGCACATGGTGAACATCGCACATAGCTCCCGGAGTGCCCATGCCCGGCGCGGAGGAACCTCCTTCCTCTCCAAGAAGGGCCAGATACTGCGGCAAAGTCCCCAGCCTGCGGGATCGACCAAAGTACAAGGTCTGCCCCTCATTCCCCAAGACTTGGAGGAACGAATTTCTATCGACCATCTGTTGCACGGCCTGACTAATGGAAATTCGCACTCCCGCGTCTGAGACCGCTTTACCCGATCCAGGAAGTACAAAATCTTCCCCCTCAGGCAGGGAGACTCCAGCTAACGCTGCCACATCTGCGATATGCGCGACGGTGACCACCGATGTCGTCCCCCGCGCCGGCTGAAGCTCACCGCCCGGTTGAAAGCCCCCATTCACCGCCGCTTCCACGGCATCATGGAAACGCTGCTCCGGATTCCGCTGGTCATCGGCGCCTTCTTCGAGTAACCCACCAGGCCGCGCATGATCTGCCTGCAGCCTTTTGAGCACCGCCGCAAACGAAGGCGTAACCACACCGCTCAACCGGCTCATGCCGTCCGGCCCCTGAGCACCGATTTTTAGGCTTCGTTTCCGAGCACGGTCCTCATCCGTATACGGGTCATCAACCCCCAGCATCGCCCGCAGACGGTTCGGCAATTTATTGAGATCATCAACACGGATTTTGTCCACTAAATCTGCAATGTGCTTGTCCAGCAGCCTAGACAGCTGTGCATGCTCCGTTGCCGGCAGCTCGCGAACGGCTTTGTCAATCTTCGCAACAGCATCCGCACCGACAACACCTTCCTCAACTTTCTGACGAAGGTTCGGCATTCGCACATCCTCATTCGCCGGAGCAAACGGATCAACATTCCTACTCAGACGTCCGACGACATTGATACGCTGCCTCGCTTCTGCTCGCGAGATTCGCATCTCCTGCGCTAGCCACGCGATCCTTCGGTGCTCCGCGCTGGGCATCCGCCCTTTCATTGTCTCCACATAAGTCGCATCAATTACTGCGAGTCGTTTTCGCGCTTTCTCAATCGACTTATATGCGTCGTGCGCATGATCCGGTGCAAGTACTTCGAAGTTCTCCACGATGACTGTCGACAGAGCTTCAAACTGTGCGACCGCATCTAAAACCTGCGATGTCGAAAGCGGTCCACCGCCGTTTGACGCCGATGATGTAGACATTTCCCCACCCCCTTTTAAAACGCTAGCAATCCGAATCCCCAAATGGACTAACTAATTTCCCTCCTCCACATTATCGCACACCAATTCGACACACCACAACCCCCTACGTCAACTTTTTCGAACCTTTTTCCGAAATACTGCCACGCTCCCGACCTAAACACCCCACCAACTCGCGCAGTCCCTCACCACCCGCGCAGCCCCCACCAACCCGCGCAGCCCCCACCAAAAACTGCACGCCGAAAACCTAAAACCGCACCACCATCACATCATGGTCCGGGAAGCTCGAGCGCCCCACTAGCTCAAATCCCGCCTTCACATAGGCTTTCGCCGCCCGCGGGTTGGCATCATGGACAGCCAGACTAACCCCCGGGTACCCCAGCTCACGCGCATACTCAAGGAGTCCTGCAATCATCGGCTGCGACAGCCTGCGCCCAACAACACCCGGACGCAGCGCAATCGCTACCTCAGGAATCCGATTTTCCACAAACCCGTACCCCGGATCGTCCTGCGTAAACGTACGCAGCCAGGCCGCCCCCACCGGCACTTCATAGCTCTCGTGCTCTTCGCTTGACGACGAATCCCCGCGCTCCAACCATTCCGTCTTAATGGCGGCCGCACTGTAGGTAGCCTCGCGAGAAACCCTCGGTTCAAATGGGTCAGTGCGGGTCATGTCGCTACTGAGCGACTCGAGGTCAGCGTCGTCAAGCGAAGTGGCGAAAAGGATAACCCCGCCCTGACTCGCGTCCCACTGGTCGACGTACTGACGCCTCGTGACTACATAATCTTCCGGCAGTGGCTGACTTTCATCTCCGAATGTTTCCGTTAGTTCGTCCATCCAGGCAATGAAGGGGAGGTCGGAGTCTGTCGCTGGTCGCCACTGAAAGTTAGTCATATTTGCGCACTATACCGGCGCACTCCAGACTGACCGGAATGCAACAAGCCCACACGGTCGGTCACAAGACACATAAACCCGGACAATAAAGGCACAAAAAAGGGGCGGTTCAGGAGAAAACTCTCCCAAACCGCCCCAACAAACAGACAGCCTGCTCAGCAGTTATCGCCCTGAGTATCAGGCGCCCTAGACTCGGGCTACACCATCCTCATCATAGCCGACAACCTTCAGCGACTCGCCATCGTCAGCAACCGTGACCTCTACGCGGTCACCATCGCGAACATCACCGGCGAGCAGTCGACGTGCCAGCTCATCGCCGATTGCCTTCTGCACCAAGCGACGCAGCGGACGGGCGCCATAGGCCGGGTCGTAGCCGCGCTCCGACAGCCAATCCAGTGCCTCATCGGAGACATCCAGCACCAGACGACGTGCCTCCAGGCGTTCTGCCAGGTTGCGAACCTGAATGTCCACAATGCCGCGCAGCTGCTCGGAGGTCAGCGGATCGAAGATCACTACATCGTCGAGACGGTTGATGAACTCCGGCTTGAAGGCCATCTTGACCGCATCCATGATCTGCTCATGCGTACCACCAGCACCGAGGTTGGAGGTCAGAATCAGAATCGTGTTTCGGAAGTCCACGGTTCGGCCCTGACCATCGGTCAGGCGCCCCTCATCGAGCACCTGCAGGAGCACATCGAACACGTCCGGGTGAGCCTTCTCGACCTCGTCGAAAAGCACGACGGTGTACGGACGGCGACGAACAGCCTCGGTGAGCTGACCGCCAGCGTCGTAGCCGACGTATCCAGGAGGAGCACCAATCAGACGAGCGACAGCGTGCTTCTCGCCGTACTCGGACATATCGATGCGAACCATCGCACGCTCATCGTCGAAGAGGAACTCCGCCAGCGCCTTGGCCAGCTCCGTCTTACCAACGCCAGTTGGGCCGAGGAACAGGAAGGAACCAGTCGGACGGTTCGGATCGGCAACACCCGCACGCGAACGGCGGACGGCATCGGAGACAGCCTCCACAGCGGCATTCTGACCAACAACGCGACGGCCGAGGTTGAGCTCCATTTCGAGCAGCTTCTCGGTCTCACCCTGCATCATCTTGCCAGCCGGGATACCCGTCCAGGCGGAGACAACCTCAGCGACTTCCTGAGGCGTGACCTCCTCCTTGAGCATGGAGTTTTCCTCTGCGTCAGCGACCGATTCCTCGGCGGCCTCCAGCTTCTTCTCCAACTCAGGGATGCGTCCGTAACGCAGCTCTGCGACACGCCCGTAGTCACCTTCGCGCTCAGCCTTTTCGGACTCAGTGCGCAGGGCATCGAGCTCTTCGCGGACGGAGCGGACATCATCAATCGAGGACTTCTCGTTCTGCCAGCGAGTCTTCAGAGCGTTGAGCTTCTCGCGCTCATCTGCAAGTTCCTCACGGAGCTTGTCCAGGCGTTCCTTCGACGCGATGTCAGTTTCCTTCTCCAGGGCCATTTCCTCGATTTCGAGGCGGCGCACGATGCGTTCCGCGGAGTCGATTTCCTCCGGCGAGGAGTCAATCTCCATACGCAGACGCGATGCGGCCTCATCAACCAGGTCGATAGCCTTATCCGGCAGGAAGCGGGATGTGATGTAGCGGTCCGACAGCGTTGCTGCAGCCACTAGCGCGGAGTCCTGGATGCGAACACCGTGGTGGACCTCGTAGCGCTCCTTCAGACCACGCAGAATACCAATGGCGTCCTCAACGCTCGGCTCACCGACAAAGACCTGCTGGAAACGACGCTCCAGCGCAGCATCCTTCTCGATGTACTTGCGGTACTCATCCAGGGTCGTCGCACCGACCAGACGCAGCTCACCACGAGCCAGCATCGGCTTAATCATATTGCCCGCATCCATCGAGCCATCACCCGTGGCACCAGCGCCAACGATGGTGTGAATCTCATCGATGAAGGTAATAATCTGACCGTCGGATTCCTTAATCTCGTCCAGAACCGCCTTCAGACGCTCCTCGAACTCACCGCGGTACTTCGCACCGGCGACCATAGAGCCCAGATCCAGGCTCATCAGCGTCTTGCCCTTCAGAGATTCCGGCACATCACCTGCAACAATGCGTCGTGCCAGCCCCTCTACAATGGCCGTCTTACCAACGCCCGGCTCACCAATGAGCACCGGATTGTTCTTGGTACGACGACTCAAGACCTGTACCACGCGACGAATCTCCGCATCGCGGCCAATAACTGGGTCAATCTTGCCCTCACGTGCCCGCGCGGTTAAGTCCGTCGCATACTTTTCCAGAGCCTGGTACTGCTCTTCTGGATTCTCCGTTGTTACCTTCCTCGATCCACGCACACTAGTCAGCGCACCCTTTAACGCCTCGGCAGTAGCACCCGCCGACTGCAGCACAGTTGCCGCCTCCGACTGGCCAGTTGCTACACCGATAAGCAGAATTTCCGTGGAAACGTACTCGTCTCCCAGCTCCCCCGCCAGCTCCTCGGCGGCGTTCAGAGCATTAACGGCGTCCCTATTAAACTGTGGGTTCGCCATATTCGCCCCGCTTGCCGACGGGTACCCCGCAACCAACTCCTTAGCGCGGGTCAAAACCCCAGAAGGATTAACGCCCGCTGCTTCAAGCAGTGGAGCCGCAATACCTTCCTTTTGCTCCAGCAGTGCTACCAGAATGTGCCCAGGCCGGATATCCGGGTTACCCGCGCTGGTCGCGGCCTTCATAGCTTCCTGGAGAACTTCTCCAGTCTTAGTTGTTGGTGTAAAACTCATAACTTGCGCCCCTTTGACTCAACTTTGTCATTCACTACCCATAACGCACTCAGCCTTGAGTCTGTTCCACTCAACTTCAAATTTTTCAATTTCCCGACCGTGATTCACACCACACCTATAGCAAAAAGGATTGAGCTCAGCAGCGTCGTTATGCGTAGTAGCGCGCCGGAAAGCACTAGAAAACGTTGGAAAGATCCAGAAACCACGTGCTAGCACACTCCGACACACCGCCCGACGCCCTCACCAGCGCACTCCCGCCGGATTCAACTTCCCCCATGTGAGTGATGGGCGGGCAGCGCACTCATACTGTTTTAGTTACCCTGGTAGATGACATTCCTTCATTCTCACGAAAGGACTCGAATGAACATCGAGCAGGCACGTCAGATGACTGAGGGCAAGGGCTTCATCGCCGCTCTCGACCAGTCCGGTGGATCTACCCCGAAGGCTCTGCGCCTGTACGGCATCAACGAGGATCAGTACTCGAACGAAGATGAAATGTTCGACCTGGTTCACCAGATGCGTACCCGCATCATCACTTCCCCGTCCTTCAACTCTGAGCAGATTATTGGCGCGATTCTCTTCGAGCAGACCATGGATCGCGACATTGAGGGAATCCCGACCGCTCAGTACCTGTGGGAAAAGAAGGGCATCGTCCCGTTCCTGAAGACTGACAAGGGCCTGGCAGACAAGGAAAACGGCGTTCAGCTTATGAAGCCGTGCCCGGGCCTGGATGAGCTGCTGGAGCGCGCTGTCGCTAAGGGCATCTTCGGCACCAAGATGCGTTCCTTCATTGCCGAGGCAAACGAAGAGGGCATCAAGGCCAACATTGCCCAGCAGTTCGAGTTCGGCAAGCAGGTTCTGTCCCACGGTCTGGTTCCGATCCTGGAGCCGGAGGTCGACATCAACGCTGCTGACAAGGCAGAGGCTGAGGACATCGTCCTGCGCGAGCTGCTCGCTGGCCTGGATGACCTGGCTGATGACCAGAAGGTCATGATCAAGGTTTCCATCCCGACCAAGGATGACCTGTACAAGCCGCTGATTGAGCACCCGAAGGTCATGCGCGTTGTCGCCCTGTCCGGTGGCTACGAGCGCGAGGACGCCAACGAGCGTCTGTCCCGCAACCACGGCATGATTGCTTCCTTCTCCCGTGCACTGTCTGAGGGCCTGTCCGCTCAGCAGTCCGACGAAGATTTCAACGCAACTATGGCTGAGTCCGTCAAGGGCATCTACGAGGCTTCGATTTCCTAATCGTCCGCGCTGTGCATCTGCGCTTGTGCGCACCTCTAGATAGTCGCTAGCACAACTAAAAACTCCCGCACCAAGAAAACCTGGTGCGGGAGTTTTTCTGTCGGCGCCTCTGCCCTTACGACAGCACCGTCCTACACCGAGCGCTTCGCAACAGCTGCTTTACGACGCGCATTCACACCACCAATGACAACCGGTAGCACGGAAATTGCAATGACCAGCAACATAATCTTGTCGATGGAGCTGGTGATTCCCGGAATGTTGCCCAGCAGCACACCAACAGCGACCATACTGGCGACCCAGCCAATCGCACCGGTGACATTCCAGCCGATGAACTTTCCGTAGGGCATATTCGCAGTGCCCGCCGCCAGCGGAACGTAGGTGCGCACAATGGGAACAAATCGCCCCAGCACCAACGACAGAGGTCCGTACTTGGCAAAGAACTTCTCGGCCGCTTCCAGACGATTAGTTCGCAGCACCTTGGCATTGTCGCTGAACAGTTTGCGGCCGAAGGAGTGGCCTAAGAAGTAACCGACTTGATCACCCAGCACCGCGGCAATAATACCGATAACCAGCACCTGCCAGGTATGGACATCTAGCTCTGACCTTAAGACGGCAGCAGTGACCAACAGCGAGTCACCGGGCAGAAAAGGAAAGAGCACACCGGACTCAATAAAGATGATGAGTCCAAGCCCCGCAAGCACCCAAGGACCAAACCCCTGGAGTAGAGCTTCGGGGTCTCCGATACCGGAGAGGAATCCAGAAAAATCCATAACGGTAATCTTTTCAGCAACAACTATCGATTCTGCTGAGCTAATTAGAGTATTTTGCTGAGAGTTTTTCTGGGTACTGTGTTTTAATCGCGCCCCTGATAGTCAAATACCGGCAGCGACCAGCCACGCCAAAGCGCCGCTAGTCGAATGAACAGTGCGGACAACACAGCACAGATGATGTTGATGTTCTCGTGCAGACCTACCATGTCGAGCACGTAGTAAAGCGTCGCCGCGACGACTGCGATGGAGGCATAGAGCTCCTTTTGAAACACCAGCGGGACTCGGTCACACATCAGGTCGCGGAGCACACCTCCAAACGCACCGGTAAGAACGGCGCCGACAATAGCGATGATGACGCCGTGCCCCATTTCCATGGCCACGCGGGCACCAATGATGGAAAACGCCGACAAGCCGATTGCGTCAGCGACCAAGAACACGACCCGAAAGTGCTTCATCAGGAAGTCGGCCAACAGCACCGTAATCAGTGCTGCACCGACGATAACCAGCAAATATTGCGGGCTTGCAACCCACACCAACGGATAGTGACCGAGAATGACATCGCGCAGGGTACCGCCGCCGATAGCAGTCATGCACGCAATTGTTGAAACTCCAAAGAGATCCATGCGCATTCGACCGGCCGCTAGTGCGCCGGTGACGCCTTCAGCCGTAATTCCGATGACCCAGAGGATGTGGAGCAGCATGATAAGAAATATAAATGACTTCGCCCGAATCGGTAGAACTATAGGCTAATATCCCGCAATCTTCGCCCCCTCGGCTCGGCCCGCTTCATTGCTTCCCGGCTAGCCCTAATCGCGAATCTCCAGCACCGGAATCGAGCGGCGAATCCGCTCCACCTCCGCTATATCCACATCGGCCACAAGCAACTGCGGGTCGTAGCCCGCCGAGGCAATGACTCCGCCGTCCGCATTGACCAACATGGAGTGCCCCGCGCCGGTCGGCCCCTCATCTTTCCCCGCGGCCTTCGCCCCACCAGGCCGGGCTGCATCGACTGCCGCAATCACACAAGTGCTATCCAGTGCGCGTGCCGACACCAGCGTCTGCCACTGCCTTACCTTGCCCGGGCCATCATTCCACGATGCAGGCAGCGCGATGACCTCTGCGCCCAGGTTGGCCAGTTGAATGAATTGCTCCGGGAACCTGATGTCAAAGCATGTCGCAAGACCGAGGGCGACCGACAATCCGTCGGCAAGCGGGACATCACAGACCACGTGCGCATTGCCCGGCGCGACAGTATCCGATTCGCGAAACCCAAAAGCGTCGAAGAGGTGGAGTTTGTCGTAGAACTCGACACCGGGGCCGTCCTCATCACGCCAAGCCAGAAGCAGCGAATTGAAGACGCGGTGCATCGTCTTACCGTCGCGCTCCACTTCATCTGCCGGCCGGAACATGCCGACCACCACGCTGATTCCGGCATCGTGAGCGGCCTGCGAGACCTCCGCTACGAACCTATCGCTGCTGGACTCCGCCACGACATCCAGGCGACCGGAATTGAACGCCTTCATCGTGGCCTCGGGGAAAACCACCAAATCGGCGTTGTCCTGTGCTGCCCGCGCGATAGTCACCTTCACCGCGTCCAGATTCTCTTCAACCGACGCTGACAATTCCAACTGAGCCAGTGCAATACGCATGCCTAAATGCTACCGACTACCCCGGATTGACCGCCCTGAAGTTATCCACAGCGCGGCTTCCTGCGTTGCTTCCGCTCAGAGTTATCCACAGTTCGCTGAAGATGGTCTTCCGCTGCCTTACTCCACCCAGCAGAATCAAAAACATGGCCGAAGACATCACAGTCAACCCAGCTCAACTATCCGCCTTAAGTCGTTCCTACCAGCAGATTTCCACTCGTATTGATGGTCTTTCCACCATCATCGCAGCTGCCCCGGGAAGCGCCGAGCTCACCTCTGCCCTGCCCGGCTCACGGATCGTCCCCGCTGCCTCCACTACTTGTGGGAAGTGGTCGGAATCATTGCTTGCTGCGTGCACAAACATCGACGTTATTGCGCAGGCTGCCGATGCCCTCGCTGTCAGCGCTCTCGCGCACGAGCATGACCAGTCCGCCGCCTTGGAAAAGCTGTCATGGTCACGGTAGGCGAAGCGCTGCTGTGGCGTGTGGATTCGCTGGAGACGCTTGCCCGGGCACTGCGTTCCGGGGCGCGCGCCCTCGCCGATTCCGCCGACAGTTCCCAGGGCGCACTCAACGCGCTCTCAGAGGACGACTTCGCCGGCGACAACCGCAGCGCCGCCGAGATTTCTGTCACCCACAGCGCCACGCGTCTGCGCCGGAGCAGCGTCGCGCTCGAACGTCTCGCCGCCTGCTGCAGCGACACCGCCGCCATGCTTAACGACGTCATCCGCGAACTTACCGCCGCGGTAAACCAGGCAACCAACCTGGGGTTTCAGGTGAACCTGGTTTCTGGTGCGGTGACTCCGCCAGAGGGCATGCTGTCCACGATTGCGCGCAGCCTCGTTCATCCCAAAATTCCTTCCGGGCCTTTCACCATGGCCGAATGGCGTGCAACCTCGCAGCTTCGGATTCAGTCGGCTTTGGCTGAACTCAACCGACTCGATGAGAAGGCGGCGGGCGCTATCTCAGCTCTTTCACCACTGGTGGCAAGCGAAGTTAGCGGCTCGGGTAGATTGCAGCCATCACAGGCTGGCGGCGGTACTGGCAACCCTGCAGGCAGAGGGCTTGACGGTGGTTGGGACTTGGAAGTTGGGAGCGGATTGACTGGGGCGTATTCGAGTAGACCGCTATCGGAGATAGATGCCGCCATGTCCGCTCGCGCCCGGGCTTTGGGCCTGCCTCCTGGACAACTATTGGAGTCCTCGCCTGGTCATTCTGCGATTGCGTTCGGTGACGTTGAGCGAGCATCGACTGTGATTACTCTCGTCCCCGGCACCAGCTCTAGCGCGGAGGACGCTAGCAGGCAGTTCGAGCGCGTAGCCGCGACCTTCCACGCCGCCGGTGAAGATCCGGAGGATGTGGCGGTGGTGTTGTTTTCCTATGACGCGCCGCCCGACCTCCGTGAGGCCATACGCACCGAGTATCACAATTTTGCCGCTGAGCGGCTGCAGCATTTGCAAGCTGGTTTGATTGAACGTTCCGGTGGTGTCGATAGTGGTGACACTGCGATTGCCGGTGGCATTACTAGCCACGGCACGTCTTCTACTCAGCGGCACGTTGTTGCCGGCTATAGCTATGGGGCGACGGTGGTCTCGCAGGCTTCCCTTGGTAGTGGCCTCTACGCGGATAGGGTGCTGCTCATAGCTCCGCCAGGTGTTGGCCCCGGACTGGAGCGCGCAAACGACATGAAACTACTCAAGCCGGACGGCACAGTCCGACCCGAATATGAGAATAGCCACCGTGTGGCAGTGGCGACGTCCCCGATGGACCCCATTCGTATACCTGCCGAACTGGGGATTCATGGGAAAAACCCAGCGGATAAGGATTTCGGCGCGTACACACTCAACCTGAGTGAGCGTGGCCTGTCCATGCGAGATTTGACCGATTTCATGGTCACTCCCGTGCAGGATATTCCTCAAAAGTATCGGCACATCCAGGGCAACCCACACATCGAACACTACTTTGACGACGAAGTTTTCACACGCGAGGCCAACCGGTGGCTAACTGACAGCTGACCGGTCTCTCAGATCAGCGGTTGCGAATCCACGGCCCAAATTAACAAGCCAAAAGAAAACGGACTAACCAGGCGACGCTGGTTAGTCCATTCACTCAGCCGTGTGGGATTACCTTTCCCCACCGCGGTTGTCTTTGTGCCGGCGTCGTGTGCGCGGCTCCCACATCACCACTGCCGTAGAGCGTGGGACGTGGACCAGTTCGCCTCGCGAACGACGAGCCTGTGCCTTTGCTTGATAGAGCTGCTCTCGCAGTTCTGCATTTTCCTGCTCAAGCGAATCCACCCGCTCAGTCAGGTCGATGATGGCCTTAATACCGGCCAGGTTGACGCCGTCTTCCTGACTCAGACGCTGAATCTCACGCAGCAGCGCCACATCGCGTTTGGTGTAGCGCCGACCTCCGCCGGAGGTTCGCTGCGGAGTTACCAACCCGAGTCGGTCATAATTACGCAGCGTCTGCGCATGCATGCCCGCGAGATTCGCGGCTACGGATATGACATAGACCTCAGTGTTGTCGGACATTATTTCGCACCTGCCCAACCCTCACGAGGATTGAACCCGCTGGCACGTTCCGCTTCGACGTAGGAGCGCAATGCCGAAGTGGCATTGTCGTCCAAATTGGTCGGCACCTTCACACGCACGGTTACCAACAGGTCACCTGGAGTGCCATTGCGCTTCGGGATTCCTCGACCGCGCACACGCAGTGTTCGGCCATCGGCTGTGCCAGCCGGGACACGCACGCGAATCTTGTCACCCAACGTCGGCACAGTAATAGTGCCGCCGAGCGCGAGCTCGCCGAAGCTCACGGGCACCGTGACCTCAAGGTCGTTGCCGCTGCGGGTGAAGACTTCATCCGGACGAACATGAACGGTGACAAAGAGGTCACCGGCCGGACGCCCCCGCAGTCCCGCTTCACCTTGGCCCGCAAGACGGACCTTCTGGCCGTCCACCACACCAGCGGGGACGCGAACGGTGATGGTACGACGGCGGGTGGTCACACCGGTGCCGTTACACTGCGAGCAAGGGTTCTCGATACGAGTGCCCTGGCCACCACAGTCCGCACACGGACTGGAGAAGCCGAAGGCCCCCTTTTGCTCCTTGACATATCCCGAACCATGACAGGTGGTACACGTCACCGGTGAGGTTCCCGGCGCTGCACCCGAACCATTGCAGTTCGTGCATGGCGACGGGTTGGTGAGCTGCAGCGGGATGGTGACACCTTGGGCAGCCTCGCGGAAATCGAGCGTAATCTCTGTCTCCACATCCGCACCACGGCGGGCCTTCTGCCGCCCGGCAGCACCAGCGCCACCATTGCGGTTTACGAAGCCACCCAGGAAATCACCTAGGCCACCTGCACCACCAGCATTGCCACCGAATCCGGCACCTCCGCCGAAGAGATCCGACACGTCGAAGTCGAATCCACGTGCACCGGCAGCACCGGCTCCGCCGGCACCTGCGGCACCGGGGAATCGGAAACCACCTGCGAGAGCTGCACGCAGCTCATCGTATTCGCGGCGCTTGTCCTCGTCACCGACCACCGAGTATGCCTCGGAGATTCGCTTGAACTTATCTTCAGCGGCCTTGTTACCCGGGTTCTTATCCGGGTGGTTCTCCCGGGCTAACTTGCGGTAGGCCTTTTTAATCTCGTCGAGTGACGCAGACTTAGAGACGCCCAAGTCAGCGTAATAGTCCTTATCTGCCCATTCCCGTTGAGTCATGGTGCATCTCCTCCTTTCAGAAAAACTAATTCAAAGAAATCTGCGTCACTTGTGTCTCCGCTACTGCGGATCGCCGATGATTACCATCGCCGTACGAATGACACGGTCATTAATTCGGTAGCCCTTGCGCAGCACATTGGCTAGAACCTTGTCATCCCCTTCGGAGAGATCCTGGACAGCCTCGTGGATGTCCGGGTTGAACTCCTCTCCTGCGGCACCAAATTCCTCAACACCCTGTGCGGTCAGCACGCCGCGGAATTTATCCGCGAAAGCCTTCAGCGGGGTGCCGTCTGCCAAGTCGCCGTGCTCTTCAGCCCGGTCGAGGTCATCAGCCAAAACCAGCAGTTCTCCAGCCAGCTTTGCCTTCGCCTGTACGCGCTCGGCTTCACGGTCTCGGTCAACTCGACGACGGTAGTTTGCGAACTCCGCCGACAGGCGCTGCAGGTCCTCCGTGCGCTCATCCAACTCACGCTGGATGGCTGCAACTGGGTCTGCAGCTTCCTCCGCGGCGGTGTCGCCGGCGGCACCTTCGGTCGCCGGCTCCACGTCGTCGTCAAGCTTGGCCTGCTCGAAGACCTCATTGACCTGATCGGCCAGGTTGGCCGGCTCCTCCGGGGTGGGCTGGTTTCCCTGATCCTGGTCAGTCATTCTTACTTGTCCTTCTCGTCCTCGTCGACGACCTCAGCGTCAACGACGTTGTCGTCAGCGTCAGCGGCCTCAGCACCCTCGGCTGCGGTTGCACCCTCAGCTGCCTGAGCCTCGTAGATAGCCTTACCCATCTCCTGGCTCTCGGTGGACAGCTTCTCGACGGCGGACTTGATGGCCTCGATGTCGGAGCCCTTCAGAGCCTCGTCAACTTCCTTGGCAGCCTCTTCAACGCGGTCGCGGATGTCCTGGGAAACCTTGTCCTCGTTCTCCGATGCGAACTTGCGGGTCTGGTAAGCCATGGACTCAGCCGAGTTGCGGACTTCCTGCTCCTCGCGGCGCTTCTTGTCCTCGTCAGCGTGCTTCTCAGCGTCCTTGATCATCTGGTCGATCTCCTCCTTGGAGAGGCCGGAGCCGTCCTGGATGGTGATCGTGTTTTCCTTACCAGTGCCCTTGTCCTTAGCAGTGACGTGGACAATGCCGTTGGCGTCGATGTCGAAGGTGACCTCAATCTGCGGGACACCACGCGGTGCCGGAGCGATACCGCCCAGCTCGAAAGAGCCCAGCAGCTTGTTAGCTGCAGCCATCTCACGCTCGCCCTGGAAGACCTGAATCTGAACGCTCGGCTGGTTATCTTCAGCGGTGGTGAAGGTCTCCGAACGCTTGGTCGGGATTGTGGTGTTGCGCTCGATCAGCTTGGTCATGACACCGCCCTTGGTCTCAATACCCAGCGACAGCGGGGTGACGTCGAGCAGCAGCACGTCCTTGACCTCACCGCGCAGAACGCCGGCCTGCAGAGCAGCACCGACTGCGACAACCTCGTCCGGGTTAACGCCCTTGTTCGGCTCACGACCACCGGTCAGTTCCTTGACCAGCTCAGAGACTGCCGGCATACGGGTGGAACCACCGACCAGCACGACGTGGTCAATGTCGGAAACCGGAATATCAGCGTCAGCAATGACCTGCTGGAACGGCTTACGAGTGCGGTCAAGCAAATCGGAGGTGATGCGCTGGAACTCAGTACGGGACAGGGTCTCGTCCAGGAACAGCGGGTTCTTGTCAGCATCAACGGTGATGTACGGCAGGTTGATAGATGCCTGCTGCGAGGAGGACAGCTCAATCTTGGCCTTCTCAGCAGCCTCACGCAAACGCTGCAGAGCCATCTTGTCCTTGGTCAGGTCAATGCCGTTGCTGGACTGGAACTTCTCAACCAACCAGTCAACGATGCGCTGATCCCAGTCATCGCCACCGAGCTTGTTATCACCAGCAGTTGCGCGAACCTCAACAACACCATCGCCAATCTCCAGCAGGGAGACGTCGAAGGTACCGCCACCGAGGTCGAAGACCAGAATGGTCTGCTCCTTGTCGGACTTCTCCAGACCGTAAGCAAGTGCAGCAGCAGTCGGCTCATTGACAATGCGCAGGACGTTCAGGCCAGCAATCTGACCCGCTTCCTTGGTTGCCTGACGCTCAGCGTCGTTGAAGTAAGCCGGAACGGTAATAACCGCATCAGTGACGTCGTCACCCAGGTAAGACTCAGCGTCGCGCTTCAGCTTCATCAGCGTACGAGCGGAAATCTCCTGCGGAGTGTACTTCTTGTCATCAATCTCGATGCTCCAGTCAGTACCCATGTGGCGCTTGACCGAACGAATAGTGCGATCAACGTTAGTGACAGCCTGGTTCTTAGCGGACTGGCCAACCAGGACCTCACCATTCTTTGCAAATGCAACCACCGACGGAGTGGTGCGCGAACCCTCAGCGTTCGCAATCACCTGAGCCTCGCCGCCCTCGAGGACGGAGACACAGGAGTTCGTCGTACCCAAGTCAATACCAACAGCGCGTCCCATGATGAACACCTTTCTAGAAGAGTAAAAGAATTGCCCTTAAGTCTTACGCGCTCAAGTCTGCATTGCCGTAGAAAATCTGTCAAGCAAACTTGAGTGTGTCCGACTCAATGTTTGTCATGCTATGCAACGGACTATGGGACAAAGTTATTCCAACCCGACTCAACTTTTCTAGAAAAATCTCCATCACCCCAGGTCACCGCGATGAAAGATTTTTGTAAAACTATGCGCTAAAGCCACTCACGGTAGCCGACAGCGCAATTTTCTATACAGAATCCTGTCTTCGGCCTCCAGGGGGAATTTCTTAGCACTAGCCCTGGGAACTTTCCTGCAAAGCGAACCGACTAATCCCCTGACGTGATTTGCAGCCACCGGCTCATCAACAGGCCATGTCCTTGTTACCCCATGGCCTGACACCGAATCAGCTCTGGCGGCTCCACTAATACATGTCTAGATTCTCCCCATTTACGGGGCGATTGAGCCAAGAATTCATCCCACTTTTTTAGGAGTTTTTCGTGCCTCAGAATGCACAGCGACACCATCTCCCCTTTTTCCGTGGGCTCGCAGTAGCGTCGGCAAGCGCTGCACTAACCCTCGCCTTCCCTGCCATTGCATCCGCACATGTGCATGCAACCCCGTCGTCTGCCCCGATTGGCGGCTACGCGGATCTGGCTTTCGGGGTCGGCCATGGCTGCGACGGTTCGCCGACGACGAAGGTCGAGTTCACCATCCCGGAGGAGTTCGAAAAGGTTACGCCGAACATGAACGCGAACTGGGATGTCACGAAGGAGTCGACCGGCTCTGGCGAGAATGAAAAGGTGCAGAAGGTCATCTACACCGCAAAGACTCCACTGCCGTCGGACCTGAAGGATTCTCTGACGCTCAGCGTGAAGGTGGCTGATGATGCAAAGCCGTCGACGGTTGAGGTGCCGACGCTGCAAACCTGTGAAAAGGGTTCGATGAACTGGGCTGAAAAGGACCACGATAGCGATTACCCGGTTCCAACCGTGGAGCTGATTGAGAAGTCGGCAGACGATGAACATAGCCACGGTCACGACCACAGCCACAGTCATGGCACCGGCGAGACAGAGCACGGCGATAACCACTCGGGCAACGTGGAGCATTCCGCAGCTACTACCAGCGAGGACTCAAGCAGCACGCTTGGTGGCTGGGGCCTGGGACTCGGCCTCGTGGGCGCACTGACCGGTATTGCCGCATTGGTGATTTCACTGCGTAAGCGAGGTTAAATCGCTTTGACATTTCTTGAACAGTTTTCCCGCCTTTACCCGGCACGGACGAACCATTGAGGTTTTGAAACGGTTTTCTAAGCGAATAAGGATTCAAGGGTCTGGTTTCCGATAGCTAATTGGAACCAGACCCTTTCGTCATTCCGCGACCAAACACCCTCCGCTAGAAAGCTGCCGGACCTCCGGTCCAACCCATCAAGAGCAGCTCAACCTAGCGCGCGAGTCACTGGAGAATGGTCAAATTAAACTGCTTAATCAACGGAGATAGAGCTGCAGCACCATTTGAAATTGCGTCATGAGGGAAGCCGTAACTTGTCATCCCCACTGCATAAATCCGGTTTGGGTCTTCTGGATCCACAGCCCAAACTGCCCCGCCAGAATCGCCATGGTCCGAAATATTTCCGAATCCGAACATGTAACTCCCCACAGTCTCTTTGTAGGGGCCACATGAAAGCCCACTACGGTACCCAAGACGGCAAACGCGAGGTTGTTCTTGCTCGAGCCATTGAGGACTTGCCCAGCCAGCTAACTCCGCCCCCTTAAGCATGGGAGTGCCGTAAACATTCTTAGGGTTAACAGTCAACTCAATCAATGCATGATCTGTCGGGTTGTTCTTAGCCTCCAGGTCAAACGACCTCCAGACAAATTGTCCGACTTTATAGAACTTCCCTTTTTCATCCTCTACGTATACGCTGTCTCCCTTATTCCCGCAGTGCCCAGCACTTGTGATGTAGTGCCGCTGGGGTTCATCCTTGTTGTACACCCACCACGCAAAGGAACAGGATGAAGTCGAATCACCAGCCCCCTTCACAAGAAAACGAGCTCCCGGCGCAATAAGCGCTGAGTTTTCGAGGAACTCCCATCCTTGACTATTGCGGTAGATTTTCTCATTCTCTGGATTACTAGGCTCCAGTTTGGTCGAACCATCACCCATTCCCTCAACATCGGTGCCCGATTCCGCTGAACCGGTGTCCGATTTATCGGAACTATCATCGGGTTTTTCCATCCCCGAACTGGGCGCACTAGTCGAAGATTGGCTGTCATCCCCCTGAGACTGCCCTGCACTTTCTTCCTGCGAAGTTGATGTTGAAGAACTTTCTCCGACCCCCATAGCGTTTTTCAAAGAATCTGCATCGCATGCACTCAACCCCACTGCCAGCAAAGCCGCGATTGTGGAAGCCCAAACTCGTCGCTTGAATGACTTGCCCCTCTTACCGCTTCCCTCGGTGACCAAACCGACACTCGATGATGTAAGCGAGCGTGTCTCCATTTCCGGATTCATATCAATACTCCTGTGACGCTTAAGTCATTTCGATCGATGGACCCACATATGCCCGCGAGTGCAAACTTTTACGTAGGTTTTCGGTCATTTGATGAGCTTTTGTCGCGATTGGACTGCTAGCTTCGTCGTAAGTATAAGAAGAAACCTTCCATTCGGCATCAAAAGGTGAATAAGTTTTCGGCACTTTCTTATAACGTCGTTAGCCCAGCTCCGGCCACAAAACGCCACAAACACAGATTCCCGATCACACTGACCTACCCTGCCGTCGCTTTCCCATCCAGGAAAGCACCGATGTAATCGTCGTAAAGCCCCACCCAAATCCGGCCCCACGGGTAACCTCGCTTACAACCTGATTTCTATTACCGCTTTGGAGACACGAATATGTCCGAGTACACCAACATCCTTACCGAAACCCGAGGTCGCGTCGGCATTATCACCCTGAACCGCCCGAAGGCACTGAACGCCCTGAACCACAAGACCATGGAAGAGATCGGCGCAGCAGCCACCGCTTTCGACAACGACTCGGGAATCGGCGCGATTATCATCACCGGCTCCGAGAAGGCGTTTGCCGCAGGTGCGGACATTAAGGAGATGGCGGACAAGTCCGGCACCGAGATGTATGTCTCTGACTGGTTCGCACGTTGGGATGTTCTGACTTCCGTCCGCACTCCAGTTATCGCCGCCGTCAACGGCTACGCCCTGGGCGGTGGCTGCGAGGTCGCTATGATGGCAGACTTCATCATCGCTGGCGCTAAGGCCAAGTTCGGTCAGCCTGAGGTTAACCTCGGCATCTCTCCGGGCATGGGCGGCTCGCAGCGTCTCACCCGCGCAATCGGCAAGGCTAAGGCAATGGAGATGTGCCTCACCGGCCGCATGATGGGTGCCGAGGAAGCTGAGTGCGCAGGTCTGGTCGCCCGCGTCGTCGAGCCGGACGCGCTTCTCGACGAGGCCCTGAAGGTCGCCGACACCATTGCGTCGAAGTCGCTGGTTGCCACTACCCAGATTAAGGAACAGATCAACCAGGCCTACGAAATGACGCTGTCGCAGGGACTGCTCTTTGAGCGTCGCACCTTCCACTCCCTGTTCTCCTCCAATGACCAGAAGGAAGGCATGGCCGCTTTCACTGAAAAGCGCGAGGCAAACTTCACCAATTCCTAGAAACTGCTAGTTCACAGTCGACGGGACTGCCAGCCACAGAGCCGAGTTGTCGGCGGCAGCATAGGTGTCTCGTGCACGCGGTGTGTGCGTTGGAGAAGTCACAATGACAGCAGCACGAACGCCACGGGCTCCCGATCCTGCAAGGTATGCAGTGCCTGCCGCGTTTTCAACGGTGGAGTCTGAGTTTGTTTCCATCGTGATTCGTCGCTTCCACACTCCCATAGATGCAAGCGCATCACGCATGTACTCAGCCTCAGTCTGGCAGCCCGGCTGAGTACGACCACCCGTGACGACGACCGGGTTAAGCGGATGACGCAGCGCCAGCGAACGTGCAGTTTCCAATCGGGACGTCAAAACAGCTGGAGCACTGCAGTCGGGATTGAGACGGGCCCCGAGCACAATAATCGGCACCTGAGGATCAAGTAACGCAGTCTCCGCAGCTGCACGTCCGACCGGGGAAACCACCACTGGAGTCGCAAGCGAGCTATTGAACGCCTTGACTGCGACGGCACTGACCGGATTGGCGTTTGCCACTACACCCGAGCCAAAGACCGCACTCGCAGTAAGAATAAGGCCTGCTCCAGCCATAGCGATTGCACGGAAAGATCGCGCCATTAAAGTCCCTCTCAAGAAAAAGTGGCACGGAGAAATCCATACCCCACATGCCATTTAGAATCAGGCGGATAAATCCGCAGTATCACGCCGCTAATACTAGGCGCTACACAAAATGGCGCCTACATAAGAATTACGCGGGGGTGGCCAGGCACTCTCTTCGCCACCAAAATAGCACGCCGCCTACCAGGTAAATTGCGGACGTAGAGGCTTTTAAATCCACTTGGGATTCATAAAAGTGAGTTACATTTAATGACTTTTTCGTTAACTGCCAGCAAATCCCGGGATCCAATAGCAAATTATCGACCAAAACACAGGTACAGAAGTCACTATTGTTATTTATGTTAAGAATGTAACGCATGTGAATACATGTCTGCTTCAGTCAATTTTCGAAGGCCAACACACCACCGAGCACCCTCTCCGTCTCGCGACACAGCCCCGTCCCGACGCTCCAGCGCCACCCCCGCAATGCGTCCGCAAAACATCGAATCGGCAACACTCGACAACTACATACACGCAACGCCACCGCCACTTCCGCCCATAAAAGCGTGACGACGAAAGTGTCGCGCGCCGTCGTTAAGCGAAGACGTTAAAACCCGTCGAAACCCTCTCGAATAAAACAACGATTTTTTTGCGTAATTCGTCAAATAACCGCTGGTTACACCGTGTATCGATGAATTCAGCACTATTTTGCACATTAGTTAGGTAAGCGTCCGCGGCTCGTGATAGAACTCACAAGAGAACTATTTTCACTCAGCCATCACCCTGGCTGAGCCAGCCTAGAAGGAACATTATGAGCGTGCTCAACCTCGCCGCGGCGACGGCTGACACGGCGATTCCGGAATCTACCGGATTCACCGTCGCAGTCGGCGTTATTGGCGTCCTGTTGTCCCTGCCCTGCTGGTTCATCTTTATTAAGGGATTCACCCATATGGTGAAGACCATCATGGTGGGCCAAAAGACGTACGGTCACACCGGTGAATGGGGAACCCGTATTTGGACCATGATCCGAGAGATCGTCGGTCACACCAAGATGGCCAAGAAGCCCGGCGTTGCTGTGGCTCACTGGTTCGTCATGGTGGGCTTCCTCCTCGGTTCCCTAGTGTGGTTCGAGGCGTACATTCAGACCTTCTGGCCAGCCGGTGGTTGGCCAATCCTCAGGAATCTGACCGCCTGGCACTTCATCGACGAACTGCTCGGCCTGGGCACCACCCTGGGCATCCTGGCACTGATTCTCGTCCGCCAGACCAACCTGGGCAAGGAGCGTCTGAGCCGCTTCTACGGATCCAACGCCAAGGCTGCCTACTTCGTTGAGGCCGTCGTCCTCATCGAGGGCCTGGGCATGATGTTCGTCAAGGCTGCCAAGCTGGCTACCTACGGCGACCACGGTCACACTGGCGCCGAGGTCTGGACCTGGGCGAACTTCGTCACCGGTGGTATCGCACAGATTCTGCCGGCCTCCGAAGTCATGGTGTCCATCTTCGCGCTGATTAAGCTGCTGTCCGGTATGGTCTGGCTCTTCGTTGTTGGCCGCAACCTCACTTGGGGTGTCGCATGGCACCGCTTCCTGGCGTTCGCCAACATCCTGCTCAAGCGCAACGCTGACGGCTACAACGCCCTCGCTGGGGCTAAGCCGATGACCTCTAACGGCGAAATCCTGAACCTGGAAGAGGCTGACCCGGAGGTTGACTCCATGGGCACCGGCGTAGTCACCGACCACTCCTGGAAGGCTCTGCTGGACTTCACCTCCTGCACCGAGTGTGGTCGCTGCCAGGAGCAGTGCCCGGCATGGAACACTTCCAAGCCGCTGTCCCCGAAGCTGCTGGTTAACCAGCTGCGTGACCACGCTTACGCTTCTGCCCCGTACCTGTTGGCTGGCGAGACCATCGAAACCGCTCGCGAGGGCGAAGGTGCTGGCGCAGCACTCCTGACCAAGCCGCTGGTTGGCGACGGCGACGAGGGCATCATCGACCAGGACGTTCTGTGGTCCTGCACCAACTGTGGTGCCTGTGTTGAGCAGTGCCCGGTTGACATTGAGCACATCGACCACATCGTTGATATGCGTCGCTACCAGGTCCTGGTGGAGTCGGACTTCCCGACCGAGCTGGCTGGCCTGTTCAAGAACCTTGAGACCAAGGGCAACCCGTGGGGCCAGAACGCTTCCACTCGCGCCGACTGGATCAATGAGGTCCGCAAGGAAGGCGTCGTTGTCCCGATTTGGGGCGAGGATGTCGAGAGCTTCGACGATACCGAGTACCTGTTCTGGGTCGGTTGTGCCGGTGCTTACGACGACAATGCGAAGAAGACCACCAAGGCTGTTGCAGAGATGCTTTACACCGCAGGTGTGAAGTACGCTGTGCTCTCCCAGGCCGAGGGTTGTACTGGCGACTCCGCTCGCCGTGCTGGTAACGAATTCCTCTTCCAGATGTTGGCTGAGCAGAACATCGAGCAGCTCGACGAGGTCTTCGACGGTGTGCCGCCTAAGCAGCGCAAGATTGTCGTCACCTGTGCGCACTGCTTCAACACCTTCAAGAACGAGTACCCGGAGCTGGGCGGGCAGTACGAAGTTGTCCACCACACCCAGCTGCTGAACAAGCTGGTTCGTGCTAACCGCCTGCAGCCGGTTGCTTCGGGTCAGGGCCGCCAGGTCACCTACCACGACCCATGCTTCCTGGGCCGCCACAACAAGGTATTCGAAGCTCCGCGTGAGCTGATTGGCGCGTCCGGCGCCAACCTCGTCGAAATGCCACGTAATAAGAACACCGGCTTCTGCTGTGGTGCTGGTGGCGCTCGCATGTGGATGGAAGAGACCATCGGTCAGCGCATCAACGTAAACCGCACCGAAGAGGCTGTCGGAACCGGCGCTGAGGCAATTGCCATCGGCTGCCCGTTCTGTAAGACGATGATGAACGATGGCGTCAACAACGTCATCAAGGACGACGAGAAGAAGCCGGAGGTCCTGGACATCGCCCAGATGCTCCGCGACTCCGTGAAGGTCGACGGCGAGCTGCCGCAGGCACGCGAACCGGAGTGGATTGAGCAGCCGGAGCGTGGCTGGGTCGATCCGAAGAAGGCTGAAGAGGAAGAGCGTCAGCGCCTCGAGGAAGAGGAAGCTAAGCGCAAGAAGGCTGAGGCTGCCGAGAAGAAGAAGGCAGAGAAGGCTTCCGCTGCCGGCGCTGGTGCCGCAGCTGCTGGTGCTGCTGCAGGCGCTGCCGCCAAGGGTGGCGCTCCGACTCCGGGTGGTGCTCCGAAGCCGGGTGGTGCCAAGGCCGGCGCACCGACCCCAGGTGGTGCCAAGAAGGGCGCTCCGACTCCGGGTGGTGCTCCAAAGCCAGGCGGTGCCAAGGCCGGCGCACCAACTCCGGGTGGCGCCAAGAAGGGCGCTCCTGCTCCGGGTGGCGCTCCGAAGCCAGGCGGTGCCAAGGCCGGCGCCCCGGTTCCAGGTGGTGCAAAGGGCGGCGCCCCGACCCCAGGCGGTGCCAAGAAGGGTGCTCCAGCTCCGGGCGGCGCTCCGAAGCCAGGCGGAGCAAAGGCCGGCGCACCGGTTCCAGGTGGCGCTAAGAAGGGCGCTCCAGTTCCGGGCGGCGCCAAGGCCGCTAAGCCGGCCGCGCAGGCAGAGCCAGCAGCTGCAGAAACCGAAGCTCCGGCTGAGGCTCCGAAGGCAACCAAGGGCGCTCCGATTCCGGGTGACGCACGCAAGGGTGCCCCGGTTCCAGGTGGTGCTAAGAAGGCAGCCCCGGCCGCCAAGCCGAAGGCCGAGGAAACCGCTCCCGCCGAGGACACCGCTGCTGAAGTAGCGGCCACCGAGTCCGAGCAGCCAGCAGCTGAGCAGCCAGCAGCTGAGCAGCCGAAGACCGCATCCGGTGCTCCGGTTCCGGGCGGCGCACGCAAGGGCGCTCCAATCCCGGGTGGCGCACGCAAGGTCAAGCCAGTCGCCAGCACCCCTGCCCCGGCAGCAGAGGAAACCGAAGCTCAGGAGGCTCCTGCTCAGCCAGAGGCAGAGCAGGCTCCGGCGCAACCAGAGGTTACCGAACAGCAGTCGGCGGAAGATGCCACCTCCACCGAGCAGGCCACTGAGACCCCAGCCGAGGAGACGCAGGCGCCGTCGGCAAGCGCTAAGAACCTTCCGCGCAACCAGCACGGAGTTCCGCTGCCAGGATCGGCGCGACGTAAGTAGCGCTCGCTAAGTAAGCAGGAATCCGCCCGAGAGGTTATTCTTCCCGGGCGGATTTTTTGTGCTTTACGACGATCCCTGCGCCACGGCATTAATCATGCAAATGGCACTCTCAACCGCACTGACAATATATTGATTACTGCATATTGATTACTGCATCCCGTTAGAGATGACCGCGTTGTGGTGTGGAAAGAGGTCTTGGCGTAGTGATTAAGAAATCGCTGTCACAGATAAGGGACTTTCTGAGGACTCCGGGGTCAGTGGAGATGGTCATTGCGCTGGTTCTCACGGCTCTCGATGCGCTAATTTTCCGCGAGAGCAACTCTGATCTATTGTTGCCGACCATTATCGGTGGCCTTCAGGTCATTCTTGTTGCAGTGGCCACGTATTTGCCGCTCTTTGCCATGGTGGTTGTCCCAGCGAATTTCTTGGCGTTGACCTTCCTCCCAACAGAGCAAGCTCCAATGCAGATTTTCTGTGCGCTTCTCATCGTGGAAGTGATGCGTGCTAACAACAACAAGATGCCGGCGAGAATCACTGCGTTGCTCTTGTTGGTGATTTCAAACTACGACGTAAACACAAGTACTTTCGCACGCGACCATGTCGCGACCTTTGTGACAACACTGCTTTTTGTAATTGCCTACGCCATCGGCATGATGCGCAGCCGCTACAAAGAGCAACGCCGGCGGGCAACGATTGAATCTAACCGCGCTCTGGAAGAACAACGCCTTGAGTTGGCGACCGTACTGCACGACTCCACCGCCAAGTCCTTTACTCGCGTAACCATGCTGGCGCAGGCGCTCGCCATCGAGCGAGAAGGGACCGATGAAAAACTTGAGGAATCCCTGGAGGACATCGCGGAGACCTCCCGAGAAGGCCTGCTGCAACTTCGCCAGTTGCTTTCATTGCTGAAATCCGCTGACGACGAGAGTTCTTTGACCTCAGCTATCGGCCAGGATGAGCGAGTTCCCAGCATGAACAAGGTGCTCCAACAGGCCAAAGATGAACTACAGGAAGCTGGGTTTAACGTTTCGCTGGCCACGAGGATCGAAACCGAGCCCTCTTTGACGCAGATTTCAGAGGTTATCTCGCCGGCGCTGTCGGAGTTCTGCACGAACATTCAGAAGTACGGCGAACCGCAAACGAACGTTCACATTCTGGCGCTGAGCAACGAGGAAGATGGCTTCACGCTCGACATCAGCAATCAGGTATCGAAGGCGCTACCGCATTTTCTGCCGCGGGCGATGCTCTCGAGCGGTTTGGGGCTTTCCTCACTGCATCGGCGAGTGCGACCGTGGGACGGTTCCATCACGTCAGAACGAGAAGGAAATGTGTGGAATTGCAAACTCCACATGCCACCTACCAACCAGTAGGTTACGCTAGCGTAAGATTGATGTAGTAGCCGCCTGTGACGAAGATATCTCTCGAAAAGTCCTGGTTAGCGTAGTAATATCACACGATGACAGATATTGTTCGGTTTTTATAACTTCTATGAAAGGTTCGCGGATGTCTGACATTAAGGTTCTCATTGTCGACGACGACCCACTCGTACTCTCGACGCTGCGAACCTATTTCAAGAAGGCACCGCATATCACCGTGGTCGATGAAGCCAGCGATGGCCACGAGGCTCTCAACATTATTGCCCGTGGTGGCGTTGACGTAGTTTTGACCGATATTCATATGCCCAACATGGACGGCGTTGAGCTACTTGAGCGCATTAAGAAGGTGGAGAATCCACCGAAATTCATCGCTATCACCTCATTTGATACCGATGAAACAATGCTGAAAATCTTGAGTCTCGGCGGAAATGGCTACATTCTCAAAACTGCCCGCCCGGAATCTGTCATTGGCACCGTTGAAGATGTCTTCCAGGGTGGCACCGTCATCTCGCCGATTTCTGCGACTCGGCTGATTAAAACTCTGCCGTCCCGCAACATTTCCTCGTACAAGATCACTCAAGCCGAGCGAGAGGTTCTCGGCCTAATCTGCCGCGGTAAGTCAAACCACGACATCGCCAAGGAACTCGGCAAGTCGCCGGGCACTATCAAGAAGCACCTCTCCAGCATGTTCAATAAGTTTGGAGCTACCTCTCGCCTGGACCTGGCGCTGAAAGCAATAGATGCGGGCTTCCACCCGCCGGCATCCGCTGCCGCAGAATAACCAGAGGCTCTGAGATTTGGCCGGGTAGCGGCTCTGAATCGAGCCTTTGCAAGCCCGAGATAGATAGCAAAAAGGGGCATATTCGCTTTCGTGAATATGCCCCTTTTACCCGTGCTGAGTGTGGAGAGAGAACTGTGTAACTACTGGATGGTCACCTCGACATGTCGCTCGCGCGGAGCCACACCGAAGTAGCTGCGCCCAATTGGCTCCCACGTCTTCGAGTTGGCGTTGCAGCGAACTGTCTGTCCGGCGAACTCGTCAACCAGGAATCCCCAGCTCAGACGACCAGTTTCACCCTTGCGCACTTCGTATGGTCCGATCTTCTGCCCGAGGCTCCAAACCATCTCTCGGGAGTATTCCCAGGAGTACTTGCGGTTGAGCTCCTTACTGACCTTCACGCTGACAGAGATATTGGTCCACCACTTCTTGGTCTTGGACTCCTTGATGGTCTGCGTCAGCGGAATCGGCTCATCACCGATGTCATTCTTCGTAGAGACAACGCCCTCAACGTCGTAGCGAGAGCCGGTGATTTCCACGAACTCAGCCACCGAACCCGGAGCTTCACAAGTGGTTCCCGGTGCCGGACCGCGGTCAACTGCCGCCGGCTTGGGCACTGGTACCCACTCCTCCGGCGCGAACGGTTCACCGGCTCCTGGATTCGGGGCGGCCACCGCTGTCGGAGCACCGAGTCCGAGCGCAAAGACCGTCGTCAAGCACATGGCGACAACACGCTTTTTCATAACTGCTCCTAGTCGTTAATCGTGGCGGATGCCGGGCCGCCGTCACCGGAGTTACCGCTGACAGGCGCCCACTGCTGACGGTGCTCGCCCTCCTTGGTGGTCTTGTGCCAGACCACGAAGCGAGTCGACGGCCCCTTGCCGTTGTACTCACCGAAGTAGGGCTCACCGCGCCACAGGCCGGTCTTCTGGTCACAGGTGCGAACACGGCCAATGAAGGACTTCATGTGCACGCCGTAGTCTGCGCGAACAGTCTCACCGGGGTTGACGGTCACCGGGCCCAGCTTGTCGCCAACCGACCACTGACTGACCTCGACGATGCCGTACTTGTTCTTCACCCCGTGGAGGAACACGTCCCACATATTTCCGGAGCTCATGGCCTTCACAGACTCGTTGACTCCCTCTGTCACCTCGAGGGTGTACTGAATAGGGCGGTCAGTGCGGTTGGTGAATGAGTTAGTGCCGTTGTAGCGGTCCCATTCGTCGGTAATCCACTGCTCCCAGGGGTGACGCTTGGCATCCTTGACCGGGTCACACTTATCCGTGTTGGTGAAACCGGTGTGGTGCTCATCTTGGTCAGGGGTCTGGGTCAGCGGGGTCGCCGCGACCTGTCCAACGATGCCTGGCGCAAGAAGACTTGCACCCATCACCGCGCAGGCCAGGGCCTTCTTTTTCACGCTCAACATGGAGAAACTTCCTTCTACTTCGAGGCTTTAGGGGCTCTGGCCGCCTTAAACGGCGTACTCCTTGACCTGCGGAGCAGCACCGTCGACGGAGCGATCAGCTTCGTTGGCGCGCATGGAAACGCGAATGTGACGCTCCTTCGGGATGGTGCCCCAGTACGGACGACCCGCGTCAATCCACTTTCCGCCCTTACAGGTCAGGTGAGTACCTTCGAAGGACTGATTCAGGAAGCCATACTCCAGAACACCGGTGTAGCCAGGCTTGACTGGGTACGGGCCGAGGGTCTGGCCAACTTCCCAGGTCTGAGTGGACTGGTAGCCGGCGCTAAAGGTGACATGGAAGAGCTTGAGCAGGTCGAAGTCGACCGAACCGCCGACGTTCCAGGACTTGGTCTTGCCCTCCTTCAGGGTCTGGGTCAGCGGCAGGTCGGTGTCGCCGTAGTTAGCGACAGTCGCAGTACCTTCGACCTCGAACTTCGAGCCGGTGATCTTCAGGGACTGGCCGGACTGGCCTTCAACGGAGCAGGTGCCACCGACGGTGCCCGGGGTAGGGGCTGGGGCAGCTTCCGCCATCGGGGCGACAGCCAGCGAGGACATGGTAACCAGGGCTGCAATGGAGCCGGAGAGCAGGGTCTTCTTCACGGCGAAATCCTTTCAGGATGTGACGAGCAACTCGTAAGGAAATACTTGAACTGACACCTGCAAAGGTAAGTCGAAATTCAGCGTTTTGTAATGGAAAATTTTCGACTGACTTTACGACGGCCGCAGCGATTATCCACATAGTAAAAATGGAATCCCACCGATTTCTGTCACGCGAAAATACGACATCTAATTGACCCTGACCAGCAATTATGGGCGCAACAATAAGATTTCGTCGATCAATTTAAACGCATTAGAACTACGCCTTTTGAACCAATTCAAAAATGCCTCGGTCGGCCACTTGGTACTAGACAATCAACATTTCGGCCACTAGCCCACCTACATAAAGACACCAGAGAGTAGCCGAATGGCCACCCCCAGGCGCGGGCAGGTAGAGAGACCTCCACACTTCACACTCTTGATTAAATAGTTATGATTTCTTTATTAATCACTGGCGAAGTCCAGCAGTCCACAAAGCCCTGACACTTTGCCGAGGCAGATATCTTTCGGAGTACTACCTAATGTTTCGACGCACTTCCGTTCTTGCTACCACCATTGCATCCGCAGCACTTTCCCTGAGCGCGCTGACCGGCGCTCCGGCCGCTACCGCAGCACCGACAGCTACAACCAGCAGCGACGACCTGCAGGTTAAGGAATACGCTCTTTCCGATACCTTCTCTTGCGACTACTACAACCTCCCGTGGTGCCGCTAAAGAGCGCTGACCCCCTACCCCTCCTCTGCCGCCCCTTCACGTGAGCGCGGCTACTTCGCGGTGCCGTCGAGCCCCTCTAGCAGTGTGGCAAAATCCGTGACATTAGTATCCACCCGCGTGTTTGTACTGCGTCGCTGGTTCGGCTCGCCAACACCCCGATTCCCCTCGCTGGCCCCGCCCGCTGAATGCTCCGCACCCTTTTCTTCAGCTTCGTTCCCAAAATCTGGACCAAAACCGACTACGGCCGAGCGAACACCGACAAGGTACTCGGCAAGCTCACGAGCTGCACGCACCACGCGATTATTCATCTCCGCGCCGGACACTCCGCCGGCGCCATTTCCGGCACCATCGCCAGCACCAAAGTCCTCAGTGGCTGCAAATACAGCAGTCGGCATAACCGTGCCGCGCAGGTAGCTAAACAGCGGACGCATCGCATACTCCAGCACCAACGAATGTCGTGCTGTGCCAGCCGTCGCAGCAATAATGACCGGCATGGAAGTCAGCGCATCCTTATCCAGGGCGTCGAAAAACATCTTGAACAACCCAGAGTAGGACGCTGCGAACACCGGGGTCGCGGCAATCAATCCATCAGCACCGCTGACAGTATCGAGGGCGGCGCGCAATTTTTCGTCGTAAAGCCCTGTGGACATCACAGTGCCGAGGCTGACAGCGAGTTCGCGCAGCTCGACGTACTCAACTTGGACCCCCTCGCCACGCTTGGAGACCTGCGCCTCGACGGCCTCCGCGATGCGGTCGGCAAGGATGCGCGTGGTTGATGGATCGGAAACACCGGCACTTACGACGACGAGCTTTTTCACTACTGATTCCTTTCAGCCGGGCGGACGAGAAGGTGCGGGGAATCTGCGCCCTCGGCAACCAGCGAGGCATGAGTCGGCGGGTCGGAAGGCACGTGCGCCGGACGGCGGCGCTCGAACTCTTCACGCAGGACCGGAACGATTTCGGTTCCCAGGATTTCAACCTGCTCCAACGCCATTTCCAGCGGCAGGCCGGCGTGATCGATAAGGAAGAGCTGACGCTGGTAGTCGCCAACGGCGTCTGCATAGCCCAGGTAACGTTCGATGATTTGCTCAGGCGTGCCGACGGTCAGTGGAGTGATGTTCTCGAATTCTTCCAGAGATGGCCCATGTCCATAGACCGGGGCATTGTCGAAGTATGGGCGGAAAATCTCCTTGGCCTTCTTCTCCGTCTCAGCGGCGAAGACCTGACCGCCAAGCCCGACGATTGCCTGATCAGCAGCACCATGACCGTAGTGCTCATAGCGCTGGCGGTAGAGGTTGACCATGGCTGTGGTGTGCTCGATATTCCAGAAAATGTGATTATGGAAGAAGCCGTCCCCATAGAAGGCGGCCTGCTCAGCAATCTCAGTGGAGCGGATTGAGCCGTGCCACACGAAAGGTGCTACACCGTCGAGCGGGCGCGGTGTGGACGTAAATGACTGCAGCGGAGTGCGGAATTGACCTTGCCAATCCACATTCTCCTCACGCCAAAGGGTGCGCAGCAGGTGATAGTTCTCGATGGCCAGCGGAATTCCCTTGCGAATATCCTTGCCAAACCACGGATAAACCGGCCCGGTGTTGCCGCGGCCCATCATGAGATCAATGCGACCTTCGGAAAGGTGCTGGAGGTAGGCGTAATCCTCGGCGATGCGCACGGGGTCGGTGGTGGTAATCAGCGTTGTCGAGGTCGACAGAATCAGATTTTCGGTCTGTGCTGCGAGGTTGGCTAATAAAATCGGCGGGTTCGCCGGTGCCACAAACGGTGGATTGTGGTGCTGGCCAGTAGCAAATACATCGAGGCCGACCTCTTCGGCCTTCTTCGCTAGCGCGACAGTTGCCTTAATTCGCTCATGTTCAGTAGGGATTTGTCCAGTCGTGGGATCTTTTGTGACGTCGCCAATTGTAAAAATTCCGAATTGCATAATTCTCAATCCTAAATAGCAGTTGTTGACATGTCAACGCCTGTTATGCTGGGCATAAGCACTTAAAACGACTCCATATGAACCGTCTCCAACCAAAGGAGCCTCGCCCAGCCATGACAAAACCCCGAACCGATCGCCCGACCGGATGTGCGCTTCTAAAAAATATTCGGCATTTTCTTTGACCTTTGTTGACACATCATCACATCTAGAGTTATCGTTGACACGTCAACACCGGAAGTTGGTTCCGGCGGACAAAAATACTTCGAAACATTCGAGATACTTTTAACTTTTAGGAGATTCACTATGGCTCTTCAGTCTGGCAACTACGTTCTTGATGCACAGCACTCCACCGTTGGATTCACCGTTCGTCACGCAATGATCACTAAGGTCCACGGTCAGTTCACTGAGTTTGAGTCCGTTATTAATTTTGATGCCGACAAGCCGGAGAATTCCACGGCAAAGGCGACCATTCAGGCGAACTCCATCAACACCAACAATGAAGAGCGCGACAACCACCTGCGCTCGAAGGACTTCTTCGGCACCGACGAAAACCCGACCTTCGAATTCGTTTCCACCGCTATCGAGCTCCAGAGCGAAGAGAAGGCCACCGTTACCGGCGACCTGACCATCAACGGCATCACCAAGCCGGTCACCCTGGATGTCGACATTTTCGGCTCCGCTGAAGACCCATGGGGTCAGACTCGCGTTGGCTTCGAGGCAGCCACCAAGATTGACCGCACCGATTTCGGCATCGATTACAACGCTCCTATTAAGACTGGCGGCCTGCTCCTTGGCAACGAGATTTCCCTGCAGATCGACGGCTCCGCAGTTAAGCAGTAACTAGCAGCCAGAACCCCAGCTGCCCGCACCCCAGTAAAGCGTCCTGCATCCTCATGCAGGGCGCTTTTGCGCAATCAATGTGCAATTAATCTGCCCCCGCTGTGAGAAAAGCATGGTGCGGGAGCAAAAAAGTGGCATGCTTAGACAGGTGAGTTCCAGTAAAGACACTTCCCAGGGCACCGAAACCACCAACGAGACAACGCAGGACGCTCAGGCTGCGCAGGCCGCTCAGGCCGAGCAGTCCCGTGCTGCCCGTGTTGCCGCCCGTCGTGGAAACATCAGGGCACCTCGCCGCACTCCACTGAAGACACTGGACCAATCCTCCAAGCTGCAGAACGTCCTCTACGACATTCGCGGTCCGGTGACTACTCTCGCCGAACAGATGGAGGCCGACGGCCACCGCATCATGATGCTCAACACCGGCAATCCGGCAAAGTTCGGCTTTGATGCACCTGACACCATCGTGCAGGACATGGTCCGCGCCCTCCCCCACGCACAGGGCTACTCCGAGTCCAAGGGTATTTACTCCGCACGCCGTGCCGTCGTCACGCGCTATGAGATGGACCCGGACTTCCCCCGTTTCGACGTCAACGACGTCTGGCTGGGCAACGGCGTCTCCGAGCTGATTTCCATCACCACGCAGGCGCTGCTCAACGAGGGCGATGAGGTCCTCATTCCAGCTCCGGATTACCCGCTCTGGACTGCAGCAACCACCCTCGCCGGCGGCAAGGCCGTCCACTACACGTGTGATGAGGAGAATAACTGGGCCCCGGATGTCGAAGACATTCGCTCGAAGGTGACGGATCGCACGAAGGCGATTGTCATCATCAACCCGAACAATCCGACCGGCGCGGTCTACACACGCCAGACACTCGAAGCCATCGTCGATATCGCTCGTGAGCACTCACTCCTGCTGCTTTCCGACGAAATCTACGACCGCATCCTCTACGACGATGCAGAGCACATTTCCACTGCCTCCTTGGCCCCGGATTTGCTCTGTATCACCTTCAACGGCCTGTCCAAGACCTACCGTGTGGCCGGCTACCGCGCTGGCTGGATGGTGCTGACTGGCCCGAAGCGCCACGCAGAGGGCTTTATCGAGGGCATCAACTTGCTGGCCAGCACCCGTCTGTGCCCGAATGTTCCTGCTCAACACGGCATTCAGGTGGCACTTGGCGGTTACCAGTCCATCGAGGACTTGATCTTGCCAGGCGGTCGCCTTCTGGAGCAGCGCAATGTCGCCTACGAGGGACTGACCTCAATTCCGGGCGTGAGCTGTGTAAAGCCGATGGGCGCCATGTACGCATTCCCGAAGCTGGATCCGAACGTCTACGAAATTCACGATGACGAAAAGCTGATGCTCGACATCCTGCGTGAAGAGAAGATCCTGATGGTCGGCGGCTCTGGCTTCAACTACCCGACGCCGGATCACTTCCGAATTGTCACCCTGCCGTGGGCACGCGACCTGAAGGAAGCTATCGAGCGCCTGGGCAACTTCCTGGTCAGCTACAAGCAATAGCAGTACTTAAGGTTGCGCACGCTACTGGTTCTACCCTTCTCACATATCGATGCGCTATTCACTTATGGCCGCACTGGAGCGCATCGATGAGTGAGTATTGCATCGATAGGTGGGCCATAGCGCTGATGACTACGGCCCGGCGCGCCGGAATGGCGGTACGCCTTCCGGTGCTGGTGCAGCGATTAGGTTATTAAGGGTGGGCAGGCATTCAAAAGATTCAATGAACTCTGACAACCAGCAACCTTTTCGCGTTGCTCCGGGTTCCGACATAGGTGCGCATCTCGACGTACTGAAGAACTCGAACAGCGGCTCCCCTACCGGCCGGTTCCGGGCTGTCAATACCGCGAATCAACCCAACTCTGCAACCTCGGCTGCCCCAGCACGACATGCAGAACCAGCCGCACATTCAAAACCAGCACCGGTACGGCAAAACGAACCTGCACAAGCCAAACCAAAACCAACGAAACCGCGGCACAACCCCACAAGAGCACGTCGCTTACTGGCCACAGTTCTTACAGTTGCCGGCATTGTCACTTTCCTCGCAGTGATTGGGCTCTGGCCATCGGGTGAAGCTCCGAGCCCAGGGCCGGGATTCCTGCAGTCACAGACGTCAGCTGCAGAGACGGTTAAGGGAACCGTCGTAAAGCAGAGCGTCGGCGCGTGCAATTCGCCTGACAACGGACGCGTCTTCGACGACCAGCCGCGTCCAGGGCTGACGGCTTCGCTCAACGACCCCGCGGCGCCGAAGTGCCAGCTCTCGGTCATTGAGCTGACCTCGGGTCCAGACGAGGGCAAGAAGACGCTTCTGGAGGCATCCGGCCTTCCCGGCGAGATTGAGCTGGAGGAGGGCGACAAGGTCGTCCTGGCAATTCACCGTCCAAACGCGGCCGGTACCGGAGCTGTCGACAATGGTGCCGTGCCGGATTCGGGGTTGATGACACCGGCTCCCGGCGTTGTTCCCGCGCCTGCCCCTGAGGGCGCAGAGGGTGAGCCTGCTCCTGATGCAGAGGCTCCGGCACCAGCTCCAGCCCCGGAGCAGGAACCAGCACCTGAATCCGACGCAGAGGCCCCCGCTGCCCCCGCTGCCCCTGCTCCCGAGGCTCCCGAGACTCCTGCCACCGACACTAATGTCGTCGACCTCGCGCCTCATCAGGTTGTCGACACCGCTAGCATCGGGAACACCTACACCTTCCTGGACATGGATCGCACCACGACGATCTGGTTGTGGCTCGGCGCAGCGGTGCTGCTCATCATCCTCGTCGGCATGACTCGCGGGGTCTTGAGCCTCATTGGTCTTGGCATCACGCTGGCCGCAGTGATGGGATTCCTGGTTCCGGCACTGCTACGCGGTGGCGATCCTGTGGCCTTAGCCATCACGGCGGGCGCGGCGATCCTCTTCCCGGTGCTCTTCCTCGTACATGGCATCAATTGGAAGTCAGCTTCCGCACTGGCGGGAACACTCACCACGATGGTGTTGGCGGCGGGCCTGGCCAACCTCGCAATCTCCACGTCACAGCTACGTGGTCTCGGCAACGAGGACAACCTGCTCATTCAGCTTTACCTGCCTGACGTCTCCGTCACAGGTCTGCTTCTGGCGGGATTCATCATCGGCGCGTTGGGCGTGCTTAACGACGTCACCATCGCCCAGGCCTCGACCGTCCAGGAGCTTTACGAAGCAGCTCCGCGGTCGCGGCCTATGGAGGTCTTCCGCTCGGCAATGCGCGTCGGTCGCGATCACATCGCGTCGATGGTCTACACACTGGTACTGGCGTACCTCGGCACCGCACTACCGCTATCGATTTTGTTAAGCGTCTCCGACCGGCCGCTGATGCAGTCGTTGACCTCCGATGTCGTGGCCACAGAGCTGCTGCGTTCCACCATCGGTGCGGTGGCTTTGGTACTCGCAGTGCCGATTACCACCCTCATCGCCGCCTATACCGTGGCCCCGGAGGGTATGAAGTTTCCGAAGCGCTCGAGGGCGGCTAGCATTTAGCCGCGGCCGAGGCAGGTGACATCCCAGCCTGCGGCACGCCACTGGTCGGCTGGCAGGCAGTTGCGGCCGTCGAGCACTGCTGCGCGTTTGACCAGCTTCTTCGCAGCCACCGGGTCGATGTCGCGGAACTGCTGCCACTCGGTGGCGACGACAACCATCTCCGAGCCTTCCAGAGCTGCTTCGATGCTCGGTGCGTACTCCAAGGTCGGGAAATTCTTCTTGGCGTTCTCCATGGCCTGCGGGTCATAAACACTCACCGAAGCGCCTGCCAACGACAGCGAACCGGCAATCGACAGCGCCGGGGAGTCACGCACATCGTCAGAGTTCGGCTTGAAAGCCGCACCCAGCACGGTCACGGTGTGGCCGAGCAGCGAGCCGCCGAAGCTACCACGCACCAGGTCAACGGTCTTTTCACGGCGACGCATGTTAATCGCATCGACCTCACGCAGGAAGGTCAGCGCCTGGTCAACGCCCAGCTCACCGGCGCGGGCCATGAATGCGCGGATATCCTTCGGCAGGCAACCGCCGCCGAAGCCCAGACCCGCGTTGAGGAAGCGGCGACCAATTCGGGCGTCCATACCGATGGCGTCGGCAAGCGTAGTGATATCCGCACCTGTGACCTCACAGATTTCAGAGACCGCGTTGATGAAGGAAATCTTGGTGGCGAGGAATGCGTTCGCCGACACCTTCACCAGCTCTGCGGTGGCAGTGTCCGCGACGATAAGCGGCGTCTCGCGCTCGAAGATAGGACCGAAGCACTCGCGCAGGCTGTCCTCAGCGATTGACTCGACCTCCTGACCCGCACCATTGAGGATCATGCCCGGCTTCTGGGTGCCCAGCACCACACGGTCCGGCTCGAGAGTGTCCTTTACTGCGAAGCCCTCACGCAGGAACTCCGGGTTCCAGGCGATTTCGAGGCTGGTGTTCTTCAACTGCTCATCACCAGCTGCTGCGCGCTCACTGATCATCTTCGCAGCCAGCTCCTGCAGGCGCGGTGCGGTACCGACGGGCACAGTGGACTTACCAAACACTAAATGCTTGCCGACGACGCGCTTAGCCAATTCGGTAATAGCTGCGTCCACATAGCGAACATCGGCGGCGTACGAGCCCTTAACCTGCGGAGTTCCGACACCTACGAAGTGGACGTTCGCAAATTCAACGGCTTCGTCGTAGTTAGTGGTGAAACGTAGTCGCCCCGACTCAACGTGCTTCTTTAGCAGTTCGGGCAAGCCGGGTTCAAAGAAAGGAACTTGACCTGCGGACAATGCCTCAATCTTGGCGGGATCAACATCTACGCCGAGAACCTCGTGACCCAACTCCGCCATCGCCGCAGCATGAGTGGCACCAAGGTAGCCCGTACCAATAACCGTAATACGCATAAGGGCTATTATTTATCGAAAGATAAAAGGCCTTCAAGCCGATTTAACCCTTAAATGGTGTAAACTAAAGGCCCATATTTAAAGCTTTGACCTGCAGAAACTCTTTATTGAACACTTGTTTACGTTTCTTCACCGAGAATTCACTCGAGGCTATTCACAATTCATTTATGCCCCGAGTTCCCAATGCCTTATTCCTCATCGCGGAAGTTGAGGTATGCACGCGAAGGCGTCGGGCCTCGCTGCCCTTGATACTTCGAACCGAGCTTGCCAGAACCGTAAGGCACCTCTGCCGGCGAGGACATCTTGAACAGTGCCAGCTGACCGACCTTCATGTTCGGCCACAGTGCAATGGGCAAGTTTGCGACGTTGGATAGCTCCAGCGTGATGTGGCCTGAAAAGCCTGGGTCAATAAAGCCGGCGGTTGAGTGCGTTGCCAGGCCCAGACGCCCCAGTGAAGACTTACCTTCCAGACGGCCTGCCAAGTTTGGCGGAATAGTGAAGTATTCCAAAGTCGATGCCAGGACGAACTCACCCGGGTGAAGAATGAAGGGCTGCCCTTCCGGAACCTCGTGCGGGGATGTCAGCTCTTCCTGCGGCAACTTCGGATCGATATGCGTGTACTGCGAGTTATTAAAAACTCGGAAAAACTTATCCAGACGCACGTCGATAGACGAAGGCTGAATCATCTTCGGGTCGAAAGGATCAATGCCGAGGTGGTCGGAGCCTTCGGCATCGATAGCGGCACGAATATCACGATCTGAGAGCAACACATAGACCAGCTTAACCGCTCTGTAATGCACAGCGTGTGTCGGTTGCAGGATAAACCCCACTAAATTCAGTGGAACGGCTGCCAACCAATTTTTTCGACGCGAATCGAGAGTGCTACATTGAAGTTACAGAGGGCGACTGATTGCCTGCATGTCACATCTACTGTGCCAATCTCGTGGCGTGCTTTTAATCATTCCGCCTACTGTGTGCCGATGTAGTTCAATGGTAGAACTCCTGCTTCCCAAGCAGGCGGCGCGGGTTCGATTCCCGTCATCGGCTCCACTATGACGTCGAAAATGATAAGTAGGCGTTTGCGTTAGCAGGCGTTGATTTGGTCGAGGCGGACGCTATGGTCGGCGACCTCGGTAACGAGTTCAGCGTCGTGGGTGATGACAATGACGACGGCACCAGTGTCAGCGAGTTTACGCATTACCCGGGAAATCGCGACAAGGTGCTTGTAGCCAACACCGGACGTGGGCTCGTCGAAGATGTAAACTTTCTTGTTCGCAGCAAGCGCTGTAGCAATAACCAGGCGTTGGCGTTGCCCGCCAGAGAGTGCTTGGGGATGATCAGCCTCGTGGTCGGCAAGGTCGAGTTCTTCAAGGATCGCGTGGGCATCGATGCGTTGCTTTTCGGCTTTGGTCGTGCCGAGCGTGACTTCGTCAATGACTGTGTCCGAGAACAACTGTCGGGTAGGGTCTTGCATCACAAGGTAGGAGTCACGGCTGGTGAATTTCTGTCCATTGAGTGTGATGGATGTATGCTTGGCCTTTTCAAGTCCGCAGACGATCCGTGCCAGTGTTGATTTGCCCGACCCGCACGGGCCCAACAGTGCAGTGATTTTCCCTTCCGGGAAGAGCACATGGTCGATGTTGAGGACTGTGTTTCCGTGGCGGTAGGCGAAGGTGAGGTTGTCGATCGTGAGCCCATCTCCTGCCGGTTGCGGTAGCCGCGGCATGGGCACGGGCACAAGGGATCGCAGTCCAAGCTGTTTGCGCTCCTCATCCGAGGTAGCGTAGAACTCTTCGCCGGTTGCGGTGAGGGCGATATTGCCTTTGTCGAAGCAGTAGACGCGGTCGACAATCCCGGCGAGGAAACTCAGCCGGTGTTCAGCGATGATGATGGTGTGCCCGTCTTTTTTGAGCCGGGCGATGAGCGTGGCGAGTTGGTCGATAACGTCAGCGGACAAGTTCGCGGTCGGCTCGTCAAAGACGATCAGCGACGTGTTGTTGCACATGGCGACGGCGCAGGCCACGCGTTGCATCTGCCCACCCGACAGTTGTGTGACGCGGGATTCCAACTGGTCGGCGATACCTAACTCGGCGGCAACCTCGTCAATGCGGGCACTAATCTCCTGCGGGTCGCGGCCGAGATTTTCTGGGCCGAAGGCGAGTTCTTGGCGCACGTGAGTGGTGTAGAACTGGGTGCGCGGGTTTTGAAACACTGTCGAACAGTGGTGGGCAAGCTCTGATAGATCTACTCGTGCCACGTCAATGTCGTCGACTGTGACGCTTCCGGTAAGGTCGCCGTCGTGGAAGTGCGGGATCAGCCCGTTAAACAGCCGTAGCGCGGTAGTTTTCCCTGACCCAGACGCGCCGCACAGCAAGGTGACGGTTCCAGGTGTGATGGTGATGGTTGCGTCTGTGATTGAGGGGTGGTCTGCTCCCCGATAGGTGAAGGTGACGCCGGTGGCTTGGGCTGTTGTCATAGGGTGATTCTCCATATCGCGAAGCCGATAACGATGAGCAGAATGACCGCGTCGACCACCCGGAATTTCACGACCGTGACTGAGGTAGGCTTTGCGGTTCCGCCCAGTCCGCGTACAAGGGCAGCAGATGCCAGTTCGTCCCCGCTTCGCACCACGGTCGATAGCAGCGGGATCGTGAAGTACTGGGCCGCGCGCAGGGAAAGCGCGGACATCCCGCGAAGCTTCATCGCATCTGAGATCGCTTTAACCTCGTGGCCGATCACGGGCAGCACCCGTAACGCGACTGAGATAGGGATCGTCAAACAAGTCGGGATTCGTGAGCTGGCTAGTGCTTTTTGCAAGGTGGCAGGTCGGATTACACCGATCGCGTATGCGCCCATGCCTGCGCTGACGCTGAATCGCCACATCCACTGCAGAAACAGCACGAGGAATGCGCTGGCTGTTGATTTCCAGACCAGGGGTATCACATAAACGAGCCCACCGAGGACCGCAAACGTGGCCAGGTAGACGGCCACCCAGCTCGGGCGCACGAGCGTGTTGGGGTTGATCGAGGCGCTCGCCAGCATCACGGCAGCGAATCCGCCCAGAGCACACACGAACCACGGCGAGTAGGAACTGTAGATCGTGGTGGAGACGATGACGAGCGCTACGATAATCGTGCGCGGGTCGGGAAGTTTAGACAAGACCGGCCCGTTCAAAGTGTTTGCGCGCGACCCTGGTTCCCAACAGACCAGCAAGCCAGCCAACGATGAGCATCACGACGAAGAAGCCCAACAGAATCGGGATAGTGACAACCTGGGCCATCTTCGCGGCATACTCGGCGCCCATTTGTTCGGCGATCTGCGACATATATGCCTCTTGGTTCATAAATAGCGGCATCCACGGTGACACGTAGATCGGCAGAATAAACAGTGCGTATGCCAGCGGAACGCGAACCTTCACGCTCTTCGGCCCCTTGGTGATGACTAGGTCGGCGAGCAGGCCGAATACAGCGGCGATCGCGATGCCGCCCACCCAGTGGCCGGTCACGAAGAAGAGGATTTCGATGAGGATCAGCATGATGGTCAATGCCCCCATCTTCGGAGTGCGTGCTGTGAACAGCGCAAAGACGATGCCGTTAACGAGGATAGAAAGCAAGAAGCCGGCATACATGGCGACGGGGATGAACCCGAGCATTCCGAATGCAAACACGATGACGAACATCAAGGCAGTGAAGACGCCGATGTTGATGAAGTCGCGCGTGTTGAGGCGCGAGGATGTGCGTGTGGACATAGTTTTTCCTTTTATGTGCTGATATGCGCTGTGTTTAGACGAGTTGCCATCCGCCTGCGTTGATGCGCTCTTGCCAGAAATCGCGGTATTGACCCGGCTGGTTGACCAGCTCGTCGTGAGGCCCGCGCTGGGCGATACGCCCACCGTGGGAGAGCACAATAATTTGGTCAGCTTGGCGAATGGTTTCCAGTTTGTGGGCGATCACGATCAGCGTGGAGTGCTTGCGTAGCTCGTTCATCGCCGCAACAATGTTGGCTTCATTTTCCGCGTCCAATGCGCTGGTGGCCTCATCGAACAGCACGATCGGGGCCTTCTTCACCAAGGCGCGAGCGATGGACACTCGTTGGCGTTCCCCACCTGACAGTGCACGCCCGCCAGCGCCCGCCAATGAATTCCAGCCATCTGGGAGGCGGTTGACGATTTCCGTCACGCCCGACAGGTCAGCGGCCCACCTGATTTCTTCATCGGTAGCTTCTGGGTTGCCAAGGCGAATGTTGGCCTCAAGCGTGTCATTGAATAAGTAGACGTCTTGGAAGACCAGGGATATCTGGCGCATCAAATCTTCGGTGGTCTGCTCACGCACATCAACCCCGCCAACGCGCACGCTGCCGGACTGCACATCCCAGAAACGTGCAACCAACCGGGCGATCGTCGTCTTCCCGCACCCAGATGGACCAACCAGGGCACACATGCCGCCTTGCGGGACATAGAAGGAAAAATCACGGAGAACCGGGGTGTCCGGATCGTAGCCGAAGGTCACATCATCGAAGCGAACATCACCAGGAGCGCTCACCGGTGTGGAGGTGACAGGTTCGGACAGTTCGGGAGCGTCCATGACCTTGTCGACGTGGTTCATCTGCTGGCGGCGTTCTTCCAGCCCAGATATATTTCCGCCAATGTCTTGGAGCATGGTGGTGAACCGCAGGCACATGCCGATTGTCACCAAGGCGTTCAGCGCATTCATCTGCCCGCCGAGGGTGAGTTGGGCGGTGAGCCAGATCATCACCACAATGAGCGCTTGGACGAACATCCCATTAATCAGGTTCGCTAGTGTTTCGAACCACAATGCTTTGCGGCCCTTGCGGTCAGCCTGGTCGAAAGCCTGATCAAGGGCCGGGTAGTCGTCGGCGACGTGACAGGAACGCAATGCACCTTGGCAGGTGGCGAATTCGACCATGCGAGCCGCCAACTCTGACTCGGCTGGTTCGGAAACCTTCTTGCCCTTATCGAGAAGCACACGGGAGATATGGAGGAAGGCAAGCATGATCGGGAACGCGATCGTCAAGGTCAGTCCCAGCCGCCAATCCCAGAACCAGGTTCCCACAGTGACTACGAGCACGGCTGAGAGTTTTTGGACGAGGGAGAAAATGAAATGTGCCGCCGACTCGCCCAAGTCCATCATTTCCTTGGTGACCATGCGCGACAGTCGGCCAGAGCTACCCGAATCGAACACTCCCAGTGGTAGGCGGGCTACTTTGTTACCTACTGCCTGGTGGACGTCGTGAATGAATCCAAGCGCGCCGATATAGCCGGTGCGCATGCCATAAAACTCCGTGCCCACGCCCAGCACCGCGAACACCGCCAAGGCGATGAGCCAGCCCCAAAACGACAGCCCCCACACCGGCATTCCGGTCGCCAAGGCGCTTGCTGCAGGGAGTAGCGCGAGCAGGGCAAAGCCGTGACACAGTCCTGAGACCGCACCCCACGCTTGACCGACCGAGAGGTCTCGCCACGAGGTGGGTTCCATCAAACGCTTAAAGCGTGGCAGCAATAGTTGATTCATCGTTTCATCTCCTCGCATGCACCTTGGGCAAGAAGTGCCTGATAGTGCGCATTACCCAACAGCTCGTCGTGTTTACCGACCACAGCAATGCCCCCGCGTTCCATGACGACAATTTGGTCTGCCCCTCTGATCGAGGCCAGTCGGTGGGCGATCACAATCACGGTTCTGCCTTTGGCAAGAGTCGAGAGAGCTTGTTGGATTTTCGATTCCGATTCCGGGTCCGCCATCGCCGTCGCCTCGTCCAGCACCAACACTGGGGCATCAACCATGAGCGCCCGGGCGATCGCGATACGGGCTGCCTGCCCGCCCGAAACGTGGGTGTCCTCCCCCAACACAGTGTCGTAACCATCGGGCAGGCTCATGATGAACTCGTCGATCTGCGCTGCTCTCGCTGCCTGCCGCACCTGCTCCAAGGTTGCGTCTCGCGCGCCCAGGGCAATGTTGTTGTGGATGGTGTCGCGAATAAGCTGTGCATCTTGCAGGACGAATGCGACCGTCGAATACAACACATCCTGGGAAATGCTCTTTAGATCAACCCCGCCGATGGTGATCGTGCCAGCGTCCGGGTCATCGAAGCGGGCAATTAAACTCGCCAACGTCGACTTCCCCGCACCCGACGGGCCAACCAGCGCGGTCACCGTGCCTGCCGGAATGCTCAGGCTCACCTCGTCTAATGCCTGGGTGTCGTCATAGGCATACGACACACCCCGAATCTCGATATCATGACCGTGTGGTGTCTGTGGCGCATCGGGCTGACTCAACGCCGGTAGCTCCATGACATTCACCAGCCGTACTGCCGCTGAACCTGCGAGCTGATAAGACCAGGCGATGGTTGCGACTGCCATCAACGCTCCCGGCAGCACCAAGGCGATCAACGTCGTCGTTATCACCTCGTAGATGCTCACCCAACCGGCGTTCATCATCAACGCGCCACCGCCAAGGTTCACGATCAACAGCACCGGGATCGACACCCACGAAAATGAGGCGACCGACATCGACACCAGCGGCATACACCACGCCCGGTAGAACTTAGAAAACTCGTTAGCTGCATCTAAATAGGCTTTATGTGCTTGGCCGACCTTGCCGAACGCTTTCACCACTGAGATACCGGCAACGAACTCGGCCATCGTTGCCGAAACCTGAGCGAGCTTGGTGTCCATTTCCGCGGTCTTCTCATTCATCCCTCGCATCGACATGCCATACATGCCCACATAAACCGGAATCGTTGCAATCGACAGCAGAGCGAGCCGCCAATCCACCACGAACGCATAGGCCAACAAGGCGAGCGGGGAGACGATTGCGTTCAGTTTCTCGATCGGCCCGTGTGCGATCACTGTGTGCACCGTGGCCGTATCATCCTGAATGGTCTTGCGGATCTTCCCTTCGCCCTCGCGGGTAAACCACGACAGCGGAGCAGTCGACATTCGGGCGGCAATTTGCCGACGCATCTGATTACGCAACGACAGGTCAATAAAATGCGTCACGCCCAACGCAACAAAATACAAAGTCAACCGCGCCATGTAAGCAGAAACAAGGAGCATCACGATCCAGTTCACCCGCGCCGGGTCCACCCGGTCTTGCATCAGCGCAGCTCCCAGCTCCACCAAAGCCACATAGGGTGCGATAGCCAACACCCCAGAGGCGAACGTTAAGGCCTGCGCGATAAACAGTTTGCCTTTCACCGGCTGCGATAGCTGACGGATCGCGTTCTGGCCAGCGACTGATTTTTCCTTCGCCGACCCATACTCGCCTTCAACAACCTGATCCGTTGCACTTTCGTTCACGTAAGCACCATCCTTCTTAGGCATGCCTAACCTTACTATATTTCTGGGAGGTGTGTCTACTGTGCACGTCAACTGATACGAACATCACCCTTTCAGGGCAATCCTCACCTGTTCACCGGTGCGGAACACGAACCGGATCGCGTCCTCGGTGACAATGGCGTGGTCGATAAGTGCGCTCCATTGTGCGGGGTGAAACTCGCTCACAGGTTCCCCTGTCAGATCATTCAGGGTTGTGGTGATGGCGGCGTGCTTGGCGGTGTTCGCTGCGATATCTTTTTCCAGGCTTGTTCTACGTGCGAGCGTCTTACGGTAGGTAGTATCGAGTTCGGCGTACGCGGATTGGCAGGCGTCCTGGTCGAGCGCACACCGCTGGTTTTCCGCAATCAGCGCTTCGATCTGCTCGTCTTTCACCGTCGCGCTGCTGCAGGGATGTTCGTCTGTGTATTTATGGTTGCATTGCCAAACTGCGTCTTTGCATTTCGTGTTCGACGCCCACGTTTTACGCCCATACCACGCCCCACACCGAGCACATTCCAGCCGGGTGGAGAACAACCCGACTTTCGCTGACTATATGTTGCCATGCCTGGTGGCGAGTTCGTATTGCATCTGATCCCAGATACGCGGTTCGGTAATCGGCTCATGATTACCTGATACATAGTATTGGGGTACTTCGCCTTCGTTGACCTTCATCTTCTTAGTAAGGAAATCGGTGGTGAACGTCTTTTGCAGCAGGGCGTCGTCCTTGTATTTTTCGTTGGACAGGATGGAGCACACTGTCGAGGTTGACCACACTTCTTTCCCGCGCGGGGTGAGAATCTTGCGGGCAGCGAGCTCGGTTTTAATCTCACTGATCGCTATCCCATCAAGGAACAGCTGGTAGATCAACCGCACGGTCGGAGCCTGCGTCTCGTCGATGACGAGGCTTCCACCCTCGCCTTTCTTATATCCGAGTAGCACCAATTACCCATAATCCCCACGCCGACTCCCGTTTCGGAGGAGTTGGCGTGGGGCTTTTACGTGGTCGCGGTTTACGAGGATGGCGACGGCGCGGTGTACCTCAGCCACCGCAACACGGCTTTGACACGACGGTTGTTATCTTCCGGTTGGAAGCCAAGCTTCAAGAACACATTCGCCACATGTTTACTCACTGCACCAGCGGTTAGCACCAGGCGCTTTTCCATTTCCTTATTACTGAGCCCCTGCGCCATCAGGTCGAGCACTTCGCGCTCGCGCGGGGTCAGCGCAGCGATCCCGTCCTGCTTTGCAGTAAGCAGAGTCGCAACCACCTCAGGGTCAACTACGGTACCGCCACTTCGTACCTCTTCCAGTGCTGAGACAAAGTGCTCGACATCCGAGACACGTTCTTTCAGCAGGTACCCAAAGCCACCATGCTGCAGCAGGCGATCCAGGTAACTGGCCGCCACGTATTGACTGAGTACCACAACCGGCTGGTCAGGGTTGTCCTGGCGAAGTGTGGAGACCGCGAGCAGTCCGTCGTCACGCATGTTCGGCGGCATCCGAACATCGGTGACGATGACATCGAACGCTTGCTCTTCGGCGGTGGCGAGCAGCTGATCTGCATCGCCGACGGCGACGACCTCGTGCCCCAGCGCTCGCAGCAGACCGGTCAGCCCCTCGCGCAGGAGTACGGAGTCCTCTGCCAGCAGTACTTTCATCGTGTCCTTCCTTGGCGAACGGGCAGTTCCAGCCGCAATTCGGCACCACTATCTGCGTTGGCGAGCGATACGGTTCCGCCGAGCGCTGCCGCCCGTTCGCGCAGGCCCGCAATGCCGGTTCCACTGTCATGCTTTACGACGTCTACAGCGTCTGCACTCGTTGGTTTTTCCAGGCCTTCGCCATTGTCGCGCACAGTGACCGTAAGCGTACCCAGATGGGACACGAGCGCCTTCTTCGGAGTCTGAACCGCGAGAGTGATATCAGCTCGATCGGCATGGCCATGCTTGGTGGCGTTGGTCAGCCCCTCCGCTGCGCAGTGGTAAGCGAGCAGCGCTGTGGTTTCATCAATCGGGCCGAAGTCGGAGACACCGTCCTCACGAACAGAAACCTCCATGCCAGAGTGCGCTGCCAATTCCTCTACTGCTGCGACTAGGCCATTTTCGAAAAGCACTGGCGGGGCAACGCCAAGCACCACGGAGCGCAGCTGCGCAAGAGCCTGCGTTGCATTGCGGTCGGCGGCGGAGAGTGCCTCGGCTACTTCTTCTTCAGTCTTACCCATGCGAGCAGCAGCGATGTTGAGTTTCAAGGCGGTCAGGTGTTGCTGTGGACCGTCGTGAAGCTCGCGCTCAATGCGACGGCGCTCGCCTGAGAAAGAGTCGATGAGCACATCGCGGGACTGGCTGACTTCCTCACTGGATGGTGCGAGGATGACGCGAGAGAGCCAAATGGACAGCAGGCCAGCACCGAGGTTGATGGCGATGGTCAGCACCAAAAAGACGATGGCGAAAACCCAGGCAACCCCGATTTTCTGTGTGGGGTCAGTCAGAGTCCAGCTGAAAAACTGCACTTCATCAACCAGGAATGGTGCAGCGAAGAGCACTCCGACAGTGAACCCGCCGCCGACCCACGCTGTGAAGGTGACAAAGCCAATGGCCAACTGCACGAGCAGGTTGACGAAGTTGCGGATGTCGAACCAGCGATTGGTCACGCGGTTGGCGATTGGGGTGCCGGACCACGATGCTGCCCACCGGGAGAGCCAATCGGCACCGCGGCCAATGAGCGGAATCCAGGGCAGAAGAAAAGCGGAGACAATCAATCCCGGAATGAACAGCAGTCCGAGAATAAAACTCCAGGCCAGCGCGATTAAATTCTTTTTCTTTGTCATAGTTTCAAAGCTAAGTTGGCCCGTGTCCAAATACAGTGGAGCTAACTCCCCTAAATTCAGTCGAGCTGAATACGTCCCGGCTTCTTTTCGCCGATACCACGGTCGGCCAGTTCGTCATCAATGTACGTTGGCCGACCGACAATCAACCCAAGCACTGCTAGCACCACCGTGGTGCCAAGCAGCACGACCAGAATCGGTGTCCATGTTTCCGCGGTTCCGGCGGCCACGCCTACCAGGAAGGGGCCGACTGCGGAGAAGATGTAGCCGATTGGCTGCACGAAGCCGGACAGTCGCGCGGTCAGCTCGTGGCTGCGCGTGCGGCCCGGAATCAGTGCGATGGCCATGGGGAAACAAAAACCACCCACACCCAGCAGGAACGCAGCCCCAATCGCGTATCCAGCACCAGTTTCCGCCGTTCCCCGCTGGTCAATCAAAATCATCAACACATAGCCGAGGAAGAAAAGGCAGCCGAGACCAAAGGCGACGTAGGACATGGTGCGGAGCCGTGCAATCAGCGGCGGCATCAGCAAACCGCCGATGATGCCCAGCCCTTGAACAATCATGGACGCTGCAGTGGCTATGTTTACGCTGATGCCTGCGTCGATAAGCATTTTCGGCATCCAGCCCATGAGCACGTAGGCGTTCATCGACTGCACGCCGAAGAAAACTGCCAGCGCAATGGCTGTCGGTGACTTCCAGATTGGTGTGCTTGCCGAGGCACTGACCGGCGCCTTCGGGTAGTCGAATCCGATGCGTGCACACAGCGGCAACCACACGACGAGCTGCACCAGGGCGGTGATTGCCCATGCGGCAAGCGCCCAGCGCCACATTTCGATACCACCTGCAGATGTCTCGGGAGAATCGCTAATCAAAAATGCCGTCGCCGGCCCCAGTCCACCGCCGAGGGCAAGCATGCTGGAGTACAGCATCATCAGCACGACCGTTTGGCGACCGCCGTGCACCTTAATCCACGCAGGTAGCAGCACATTTCCCAGTGCAATGCCCGCAACCGACAACGCGGTAAACAACAGGAATAGCCAGATGCTGCTCACCCACGGGCGCACCGCAAGGCCGACGAATAGCAACGTCGCAGACAGTGTAAGCGCGCCGCTTAAGCCCATCCGCTTGCCGACGGACACCGCGGACAACCCAATCGCGAAAAACGCGAGCCCCGGAATGGCCGTAATCAGACCACCAAAGGCGGAGGATGCGCCGAGGTCGGAGAGGAGCTGATCGAGCACCGGACCAATCGACGCAATACTCGGGCGCAAGTTCAGCGCCGCAACGATTACGGCGATAACAAGAACGGGAACGCTGAGCGCGATGACATTCTTCGAGGCCCCAGAAGCTTTTGGTTGAGGTTGCCCTGGATTTTGTTCTGCTGCCATAACAATGGACGTTACCGCTTCCTGTTAATGACTCTCTAGCTGATTCAAGCCGCTCGTTCGGAGTAGCTTTAAAGATTGACGTACTCGATGTCGCTGTTGTCCTATCCTGGATTACAGCGACATCTCTTTTTCTGTATCTATTGACAGTTTTTCGGCTATCTCTGACGTAAGGATTGAACTCGAAAATGGTTGAACCGATTTCTGATTCCATGCTCATTGCCTACGACGGCTCCGACGAAGCCAAGCGGGCGCTGGCCTACGCCGGAAAACTGCTGCGCGTTAAGAAGGCCTACATTCTGACGGCCTGGGAGCCTCTACAGCGTGCTGCAGCACGCACTGCTGGCGCCTCTGGCATGATGCAGCCCGACTGGGACGCCACTACTGAAGACGGCGATCCCGCTCACGACGAGGCCGTCCGTATTTGCCGTGAGGGTGTGCAGATTGCCGCTGAGGCCGGCTTCGTCGCGGAGCCCTACTTGGTAGAGACTGAAACTACTATCTGGTCGGCCATCGTCGATGCAGCTCACGACCTCGATGCGGGCGTGATTATCTCCGGCACTCGCGGTGTGACTGGCTTGCGTGGTCTGTTTACCGCCTCGACCTCTGACGCGTTGCTGAAGAATGCTGGCCGCCCGGTCCTCGTCGTTCCCGGGGAAAAGGAATAATTTCTAGAAAATTTTTAAAAACTTACTTAGCTGATAGAAAATGGGTTAATCTCTCAACTAAGAAACTCAATGACCGCTGAAACCACCCAAAATTCAAGGCAGGGAGAGATTCCCAGCTGTTTCACTGGTTTACAGATGTCACAGAGTGTAGTTTTATAAACAGTATTGACTTAATGCACACGAGGAGTCCTCAACATGGCATACGAAACTGATTCCGAGCAGCGTCGTAGCGTTGGCCCTGCCCTGGCCTCGGCGCTCATTGGCGCCCTTCTCGGTGGTGCCGCTATCTTCGGCATCGGCCAGGCTCTGACCGAAGACCGAATTCCGGAAGCACAGGCTGTTTCCACCGATGACGCTCTGCTTGGCGGTGTCGAGTACGGTCAGCGTTAAGTCTTTAACGCTAACCCTCCTTTAACGCTATGCCCACCTTTGTTCGAGCGCGTAAGCGCGTGCTTGTACCTTGGTGGGTTTTGCTGTGCCTGCTGGCATTCATCCAGTCCCCCGGCAAGACTGTCGCTGACACAAAGCACGACCTGACAGAAGACCCCATCGGGTTTTTGTCCGCCTCGCTCAACATGTGGTCAGACACCATGCCGCTGGGACAGCTTCAAAACCAGGCATATGGCTATCTCTTTCCACAGGGCGCATTCTTCGCCCTGTTCAGTTTGCTGCCCGATGTATTAGCGCCCGGCTGGATCATCCAGGCGCTGTGGTGGAGTCTTACTCTCTGCTTGGCTTTTACCGGCGCATATCGCGTGGCTGAAGCTATAAGCGTCGGCACGCATACCTCTCGCGTACTGGCGGCGTTGTTGTACTCGTTGTCGCCGCGGGTGATTACGACGTTGGGCGCGATTTCGTCCGAGACCTGGCCCGTAGCGCTGGCACCGTGGATTCTGCTTCCGCTCCTGCGGGTCGCGGCCCGGCGCGAGGAACTGCCCTGGCGCGCGACTGCCCGCGCCGTATTGCTGTCCGGTCTAGCGGTACTGTGCACTGGCGCGGTCAATGCGGTCAGTACAGCGGCGGCTTGCATCCCCGCAGGTCTAATGCTGCTCTTCTTCGCTTTTACGGGGCCTCGTCGCGGGCGTGCGTGGGCGATGCTCGGCGGTTGGCTGGCTGCGTGTGCAGCGGTCAGCATGTGGTGGATTGTGCCTCTACTACTGCTGGGCAAGTACTCGCCACCGTTTACGGACTACATTGAGTCCTCCGGCGTGACCACTCGTTGGTTGAGTCTCGGCGAAACGCTCCGCGGCTCCACTTCGTGGACCCCGTTTGTCTCTTTCGAGCGAGTCGGCGGAAATGCTCTGGTCGCGGAGCCCATCCTCATTTACGCCACTCTGGCTGTGGCGGCGATTGGTCTGCTTGGCTTGGTCATGCGCTCACTGCCGCTGCGTCGGATGTGGCTGATGATGCTGCTGATCGGGCTTGTCATCGTGGCGGCCTGGACGGAGCCATTCGGGCTGGTGTGGGAATCGGCTCGAGAGGTGCTCGATTCCACGCTCGCAGCAGTACGCAACCTGCACAAATTCGACACAATTGTGCGCCTGCCACTTGTTATCGGCTTCGCTCATGCGACAGCCCAGCTGCCATGGCCGTGGCGAGAGCCGGCGAACGAGCACAAGAACGAGACGGCGAGCGATTCAGCAGCCACTGGCTGGCAGCAGTGGCTGCACCCTGAGAAGCACCCGCGCGCTATCGCATCGATGCTGGTTCTGGTGGTTATCGCCAGTGCCACCGCACCTGCGTGGAGCGCCCGTCTCGCTCCGGCAGGCGGTTTTTCCGAGGTTCCGGGCTACTGGCACGAAGCGGCCGACTGGCTGAATGAGCAGGGCGAGGACACCCGCACGCTGGTGATGCCGTCATCTCCGTTTGCTGATCAGACATGGGGCAATACTCGCGACGAACCGCTCCAGCCGCTTGCCGACGTGCCCTGGGCCGTCCGCGATACCGTGCCGCTAGTACCCCCAGAGGCGATTCGCGGCCTCGATGGTCTGCGCAATTCGCTGACTCGGGGCCGCGAGGTACCGGCACTGGATGCCACCCTGCGCAACAATGGCATCGGCTATGTGCTGGTCCGCCACGACTTGAGAGTTACCTCGAGGGGCGATTCGCTGCGCGCCATCACCTCCACGCTGCAGGACTCCCCGACCATGGAAAAGGTGGCGGAGTTCACGGACGAGGACGGCCATACCGCTATCCAGATTTGGGGCGCGGGCCCGAAGGAGCTGCGCAATCACGCCCTTTCGCCGCGGTTGGTGGACACTACACAGGTGCCGCTGGTCGCCGGTGGTCCTGAAGTGCTCCCGCGGCTTGATGAGGTCGATTCCGATGCCCCGGTGCGCATCCTGTCCGGTAAGAACGCCGGCACTGTCACCGACACTCCCGCACGCCGCGGCCGCAACTATGGTGAAGTCGTCGGAGCGGAGTCGGCAATCCTGGCCGAAGACGAGGACTCATATGTCCGCAACCTCGTTCCGGACTACCCCGTCGCGGGACTGCCACTGACGCAGACAGCAACGGGTCGCGCCACAATTGAGGTTTCATCGTCGGCCTCTGAGCCATACAACGTCGGTGGTGCATCGGCTGACCACTCAGTCAACGCAATGCTCGACGGCGACACCTCCACCTGGTGGGAACCCCTGGCGGGCAAGAGTCAGGCTGAGTGGGTCAAGTTGTCGTGGAAGGAACCGACCGACAACGCAGTGCTCAGCCTGACCGGTGCTCGCGTTCCGGCGCAACTGCGCATCCAGACCGATACGGCTTCCAGCTCCGTACAGTTGGTCCCGGGTGAGACGACTCGCATTCCGCTGCCCGGCGGCAAGACCACATCTGTGCGCATCACAGCAAAGATTGCTCCTGTGGGCTTTGCTATCTCCGAGCTAGGACTGGTGATTCCAAAGCGGGACACTGGCTTCGACGCATTCGAATCCAGCAACCCCGATTCCGATGAAGAGGCGGAACTTTCCGCCGAGGATATAGCAGAGGACCTCACGCCGGTTCGTGTCCCGGTGGTACCGAATTCCTCGTCGCTGGCTCAGCGTTGGGTCTTTGGCCAGGAGATTCACGAGGGCACGCTGGTGCGCCTGTTCACCGTTCCGAAGCCGGTAAAGGTGAAGGTCGATGCTGATACCTGCCGCAGCAGCATCGGAGACCCGTGGGCCAGCCTCCAACGAGGTGACGGTTCTGATCACCGCGAGCTGACCTGTGGTGAAGAGATTGAGCTCTCGCCGGGGCCATGGCGCATCGACGCCAAGTCCGATTGGGTGTCGCTCACCTCGACTGACTACTTTGCGCCGTCAGCCGAGCAGCAGAAAGTCACGCCAATCGATCTGAACAATCCGATTGACGCTGCCGACCACGATCGCATCGTGTGGCTGCCAATCTCTGTCAATGCCGGCCACGAGCTTCGTGTCGGAGGTGCCGCCATGAAGCCGGTAACGGTCTCTGGTTGGCAGCAGGGTTGGACAATTCCGGCTGGAATTGGCGGTGCAGTCGAGCTGACCTACCCACCGCAGCAGACTTGGCGTACTGGAATCCTCGCAGGCGGCGCACTCGCAGCCGTGTACGCGCTGGTCGCTGTGGGGCTGGCTTTCGCTTGGCGACGCTTCGCTCTCACCGCCCCGATTTCCGCATCTTCGCTGGGCAATGACTTGCCGCGGGCGGCTATTGGCATTGCGGCTGCCGCGACAGTGACCCTGGTATCCAGCTGGCCTGGCGTGGTCGTTGCCCTCGTGGTGGTTGCCGCTACCCTTGGTGCGGTTTTCTGGGCACGGAAGCGTGGGGACGTCGTCAAGCCATGGCTGAACGTGCGAAATGCACTAATTGTGGCGCTTGCTGCGACGATGTCGATTGCGGGCTTGGTGCTGGCGGCGAACCCATGGCCAAAGGATGACTACGCCGGTGCCGGCTGGCCGCTTCAGTTACTGCTGACGGCGGCGCTGACGATCGTGGCGTGCTGCTCGATGCTTTCCGGTGGCGGTGCTGATGACGACACCGACAACACCGCTGATTAAAAGCCGTTAGCGGTTGACCCAGACGCGTGCGAAGAAGCGGCGGGCAGGTTCCTCGACGAGCGCGTAGGAGGCGGCGGCCACCGGAATCGACAGTGCGACCGTGACAATGGTGACACTGAGCAGATGTCCGGTGAACAGCTTCACGCCAAGCAGCGGGAATGCAATGGAGAGCATCGCCACGTGCCAGAGGAAGATACCGTACGACCAGCGCCCTAGCGCCTGCATGATGGGGTGTTCGAGGAAGCGAGACTCCGGCGCTATCGTCCAGGGGCCGATGATGGCGGCACCGAAGACCAGACCGCACAGCAGGCGGCGGGTGAATTCCCAGTTGGTGAGCTCGACTAGCCCTTCGGGCCCCAGGTAGGAAGCCAGAACCAGCGCACCAACGGCGATTGCCAGCCACAGCGAACGGCGGCGTGCCCAGCGCTGCATGGTCTCCACCTTCGCGCGGGCGGCATCGGTATCGACGCCCTGGAGCGATTCCAGCTCGGCAAGAATCATGCCAGCTGCGAACCAGGAAAAGTAGGCAATCGGCTGAATATGTGGGTTAACGCCTTCTGGGTACGGCAGTGGCAGGTAGGGCCAGCCGAAGCTCAAGATCGCGAGCAGGGAAATCGCCACTATGCGCCACCCCTGCTGGCGATGCGGGTCCAACCGGCTAAGCCCAATGGCAAACAGCGGCAGCGAGATGTAGAACGCGACCTCCACCGACAACGACCACAGGTGCGTCAACCCACCGTGCAGCGAGCCGGAGAAATACACCTGTGTCAGCGTCAGATTTGTTAGCCAAATCTTGAGATCCGCGCCGCGCCCCACCGGCAGTGCGATGAGCACAATAAGCACTAGCACCCAGTACGCGGGCATAATGCGCGCGACGCGCTTCTTGTAGTACTTCGCCCAGCTCTTCTTCCGTCCGCCGTCGGCATCGGACAATGCTTTACGACGGGGAATTCCGCCGTAACCCGAGCGGTGAGAACGCCACAACAGGAATCCGGACAGCACGAAGAATACGGCCACGAAGAAGTCGAAGCGGCCGAGGATGCGCTCCCACAGGGCTCCCACATCATGCCCGGTCTGGAATGCGACGTGCGTGCCGATGATGCCCATCGAAGCCACAGCTCGCAGGCCCTCCAGCGAAGGCAGGAAGCCTGGGCGGAATGTGGTGGCAGAGCTCGATGCAGTGTTGGATCCCGAGCTGGATGCAGTGTTCGGCGTAGAGTTCGGCACAGAGCTCGACACTGTGTCTTGCCCAGCGTTTGGCGCTGCCGCATATGCCTTGGACGTCATAGTACTTTCTTACACGGATACCGGAATGAGTAAAATCACTTGTATTTTATTATGAAATAAGTCCTGTTCAGGCCGGTTTTTCCAAAACTCTTTTGTTTTCCCGACAAGTTATTTTTAAAAAACACACCACATAACTCCTAACTTCCTGCTAGGTTTTGCAGCAGAAAGTTACGTACAGTTAAAGGACTATCCGCTGATGAAGAGAACTCTCGGACATGCACTGATTATCATCGGTGCTGCATTGATTGTCATTGCCGTCCTTCTGCCAACCTTCCTGGTGCCTCGCCTCCGGGTCATCCCACTTGACACTGTGAGCGACACCATCACGGAGGTGCGCGACGGCACCCTGTTGGACTCCAGCCAGCTGGGCAAGAATGAGCCAACGCCAAACCGCAAGAATGACCCGCGCTGCAAGGCAGAGACGGACGAAGAGAAGCGCGACCTCCCGGTCCACTGCTTCATCAACGACAAGACTCCGATGCAGTCGAAGCGCCACGTTGAGATTGAGGAGCCGGCTGACGACAAGATTGCAACCCTCCAGGTCGGTACCACTCTGCTGCGCGATGACCGCGAAGAGCCGAAGAACCTCATCAATGCGACCCTCGACCGCATCACCGTCGACCGCAGCACTGCGTACCCGGTAGATGACCCGATCTCCAGCGTTGCTATTAACGCACCGCAGGGTGGTTCGGACACCAAGCCGCCGACATTCACCCGTCCGGGCATCCAGTACCAGTTCCCGTTTGGCGCTGAGAAGAAGTCCTACCCGTACTACGACGTCCAGGCGATGCGTAACTTCGAGATTGACTTTGTCGGTGAGGAAACTCAGGATGGCGTCAAGGTCTACAAGTACTCCATGACCATTCCGCCGCAGAACCTCTACGAGTCCCTGACCGAACACTTCACTCGCGACGGCCGCAAGCTCACCGAGGCTGACAAGTCCTCGCTGGCTTCCATGCGCCTGAGCTTCCCGGCTCACAAGTGGGGCCTGGAGGGTGACGACGACGTCGAGCTGGATCGTTACTACACCAACGTCCGTACTGTCCGCGTCGAGCCGACCTCTGGCGTGATCGTCAACGGTACTGAAGAGATGTTCATGTTCTACGCCAAGGACGACAAGGAAGCGGAAGAAATTGCTTCCAAGGCTGGCCGTGAAAAGGAGGCCAAGGAGCAGAACCGTACCGCAATGAAGTACACCGCTCAGTGGGACGAAGGCTCCAAGGGCCGCCAGATGGACCGCGCTAAGGAAGCCCGTAAGTCGCTGACTATCGGTGGCACTGTCGCACCGTGGATTCTCGGTATCCTCGGCCTGGTTCTCATCGTGATTGGCTTCCGTGTTCGCAGCAAGTCCGCCTAAGACGCGAAACTACGGTGCCACAGGCTCTCGCTTACCCTAAGTTTCACTGAGGAAAGCGAAAAATAATTTAATATAGGGCACGTGACAAAACGTTTCCGCACTACTCTGACCCAGTCGGCTCGCTCTCATTCGGAGCGAGTCGCCTGGGTTTTTGTGTTGTCGTGGATTCTCTTGCTGACCACTGCCGTGTGCTGGCCTCTCTTTGTGCCTCACAAGGCCCCGGCTGATGGTCGCTTTGGGGCACCGATGTTTCTGCTGCGCGACATGGTCATCCCCAATCACCCACCGCTTACCGACGCGGCCCTGGGACTCGGCCCCGCTGCGGCACGAGCTGTTCCGCAGGACACCGCACTGTGGGCACTGGGCTACTTTGTGGATGCCAGCCATTGGGTGCGCTTCGGCATGGTGGGCGCCTGTTTGATTGGTGGTCTTGCAGCTGCTGAGCTCGCCCGCAGGTTCACTCGCCACGGCTCGGGCACCAGTAGCGCATCCGGTGCGGGCCTTGTACCCATGACTCCGAGCTTGGCCAGCCAGCTGATTGCACCGACGATGCTGCTCTGGAACCCGTTCGTGGTCGAGCGTTTACTCCAGGGACAGTGGTCACTGGTCATCGCCGTATTGCTACTTCCGGCAGTTGTTCTGGCAACGCAGATGGGTAGTGCCTTGTGGCGCACCAGTGCCATTGCTGCTGCGGGTCTCACACCGACCGGTGCCCTTTTAGCTGGTATCACCGGCATTGTTACCGCTCGCAATAACCGCGACCGCGCTTGGATTGTGGCCACAACAGTAGCGGTCAGTTCACCGTGGCTAGTGGCATCTTTGCTGAACCCGAGTGCAGCTGGGTCCTCCGATGCGGCTGGCGCTGCCGCATTTGCGGCCAGAGCAGAGGCACACGTCGGCACGCTCGGCAGCCTGTTGGGATTGGGTGGCATCTGGAATAAGCAGGCTGTGCCACTGACGCGCGAGGTTGGTTTTTCGGCGATTATGGTGCTGGCACTCCTGGTGCTTATGGGTCTGGGATTCCGTCGTGCCTGGCATTCGCAAGAGCGCTGGCGGGGGCTGATTATCACTGGCGCCACAGCCATCATGCTCGTCGCTCTCGCCGCAACAACGCCGGGCATTTTGATGATGGGTTGGGCGCTGGAGCACATCCCGGGCGCGGGCCTGCTTCGTGATACGCAAAAGTGGATCGCGCTCGCCGTCCCCGCCTATGTCATCCTCGCCGCAAGCGGTGCGGAATACCTGGCACGCCGCGCTCGCGGGGCCACCGCCAATATCGGCCAGTGGTTGGCTACTGGCGTCAGCGCGCTCATCATCATCGCCGCTGTCCCCACGCTGCCCGCCGATGTCGCTCCACTTCGCCCCATTCCGTCATGGGAGGGCTGGTCGGCGGTTTCCGGCGTGGTCGCGCTTGACGACGATCGCGTTGCGGTTCTACCTGCCGGTTCTTACCGCATTATTAATGGGCGTCCTGTCCTCGACCCGGCTACGAAGATTTTGCCCGCTCCGGTGGTGAGCTCTGGCGAACTGATTGTCTCTGGGCAGTCGGTGTCTGGCGAGGGAGCCACAACCGTTGAGCGCACGCTGCTCGGTGGTGCGAAGAGACACGAGGAGCTTGAGTCTGCGCTCCAGAGTCTTCGAGACCAAGGCGTTGGCTGGGTCCTAGTGGAGAATTCGCCCGGCAACTTCGGCGACTCCGCTGACATTGTGGCAGCGTTAGACCCCGTCTATGAAACACCTGACCTGCAGCTATACCATGTCCCCGGCGTTATCGAGCCGGCCACACAACCAAGCCAGGGGGCCTATGCAGCTGCGTGGACAGCCTTTGGAATCTGGACTCTTTGCCTACTCGCTGGGCTGCTGGCGGGGCTACTGACTGGAGTAATGGAAGCGCTACTGCCCCGCCGCAGGTAGCAACTTATCCAGTGTTGGGTTTTCCAAGACATTCAGAACTGCCTCACCGGTCTTGTCCCAGCCAAATTCCGCGGCACGGGCGACGCAGGCCTTGGACATTGCGCGATGCAGTTCGCCGTTATCGAGAATCTGTCGTGTCTTGGCAATCAGGTCAGCTTCATCGCTGGCCAGCAGGCCAGTTTCACCGTCGTTGACCGAATCGCGCAAGCCCGCCGAGGAGCGGTAACCGACCGTCGGCACGCCGTGCTGCGCTGATTCGATGACGGCGAGCCCCCAACCCTCCTTGCGCGAAGGCATCAGGTGCAGACACGCCTTGGAGAGGATGCGGTGTTTATCCGCCTCGGTGACCTGGCCGTGGAAGACGACGTGGTCCGAAACGCCCTTGTCACGGGCATATTCCACGAGGTTGTCGTGCCACCACCCCGAACCAATAACATCGAGAATCGCACCTGGACGATCTTGTACAAGATCTGCAAGCACATCGATGGCGTGCTCAATCTGCTTATGCGGAACCAATCGCGACAGCGTCACTAAATGCGGTGCTGGACCGTCGCACTCGGATAGGTCCGCCATGATTTCGGTCGACTGCAACTCCTCCGGAATCGGGTCCACACCATTGCGGATTACCGCGATGCGCCCCGGCGACACTCCGAGTTCTACCAGTTCAGCGGCACTTGGCTCGGAAACTGTAATGTAGCGGCAGCGGCGGTGAATCATCGGCGACAGACGCGACTCGATGAACCACCCAAGCTTGCTAATAATCGGCCCTGCCACTGGCCACTGTTCGCGGTGGCAGTGATGTGTTAGCAGCACCGTCGGTGCGCCGGAGAAAATCCGCGCGAAAAAGGGGACACCGTTTTGGGTATCGACCACGACATCCGGCTTGCCGCCGAGCACCTTGGCAATTGGCCCCACACCAAATCGCGCCCCCAGCATCGCAGTCCAGGAGCGCACGTAGACGGAGAAGTTTCCACCAGCGCGGGAGAACGTCACGCCATCACGACGCGAATGGGCTGGTGCGCCTGGGTAGTTGGCCGTGCGGAACACCACGGTGTGACCTTGGTCGGCAAGGTAACCTGCGACGCGCTCCAAATAGCGCTCACTACCTCCACCTTCGGGATGACCAGTGTCGCGCCAACACAACAGTAAGATTTTCATAACAATATGAGCCTAACGCTCGGCGCGGCTTTCGTTGCCGCTTTAGCTCAAATCCATACTCCCAAACCCAACCAGTCCATTAGATTGTTTGACGTGACCAGCTTTCGCTTTCCCGCTTTTATCGTCCCGCCCGCTCTGAAAGAGCTGCGCAGCTTTGCTACGCTGTCGCGCTCATTTGGGCTGCTCAACGACTTCAAATACGAGCAAACCGATCCCGATATCTTCTACGGGCACCTTGCCGAAGACACCATCGGCCTCCTAGAAGGCATCGCGGCTGGCGCGGATGGTTCAGTGGGCGCGGTGGATGCGACGGGCACCGTCGGTACGGCGGAGTCGCCGGGCGCAGGGGGCACGTCGTCAAGCGTTACGACGAATACCGCACTGCGTGGCAAGCGCATCCTTGATGTCGGCGGCGGACCCGGGTACTTTGGCCGAGCATTTGCCCAGCGTGGCGTGGAATATTACACCTGTGAACCAGATGTGGGCGAGATGGCGGCGGCGGGTATCAAGCTGGAGTCATCGGTACGCGGATCGGGGCTGGAACTGCCGTTTCGCGATGATGCTTTTGACCTGACATACTCATCGAACGTTGCCGAGCATGTGCCCGAGCCATGGACGATGGGCGAGGAAATGCTGCGTGTGACCAAGCCGGGCGGGCTGGTCGTCTACTCCTACACCATTTGGTACGGCCCATTCGGTGGTCACGAGATGGGGATGACACATTACCTGGGCGGCGACCGCGCGCGGCGCATGTATGAGAAGAAGCACGGCAAGCGACCGAAGAACTACTTTGGCGAGTCCCTGTTCAAGGTCGGTTGCGGTGAAGGGTTGAAGTGGGCGCGCGCTGCGGCGGAGGCTGGCGACTGTGAACTGCTAGCCGCGTTTCCGCGTTACCACCCGTGGTGGGCCTGGTGGATGGTGCACGTACCGGGGCTGCGCGAGTTCGCGGTGTCGAACCTGGTGCTGGTGCTGCGGAAGCGGTAGGGGGCCAGTTTCTCTCGGAGCGTGCTCCCCTGACTTCGTATCGTCTGCCACTAGACTGGGAGCTCAAGCATTTTTACTGATTGAGCGGGGATTTTCACTATGAGCGACGCGGACCGGGCACAGCTGCACAGGACTATTTGGAACATCGCCAACGACTTGCGTGGCAGCGTGGACGGTTGGGATTTTAAGTCTTATGTGCTCGGCATGATGTTCTACCGCTTCATCTCAGAGAAGCTCTCCGAGTACATCGATGACGGCGAACGTGACGCCGGAAATGAGGACGCGGATTACGCTTCCCTTTCTGACAAGGATGCTGAGTGGGGACGCACCAGTATCGTCGAGGAAAAGGGCTACTTCATTTTGCCCTCTGAGTTGTTTACGAATGTCTGCAAGCAGGCGGCTGACGAACATTACCGCGAGAACCTCAATGAGCGACTGCAGCAGGTATTCAAAAATATCGAAGCATCTGCAAAAGGCACCGCTAGCGAAAGCGATCTTCAAGGGCTTTTCGACGACATCAACCTGGACAGCAACAAGCTTGGCAACTCGGTCATCGAACGCAATAACAAGATTTACGAGCTGATGAGGCATATCGGCAATATGCCTCTCACCGTTAAAGCCGATGACAACTCCATCGACCTATTCGGCGATGCCTACGAGTACTTGATGGGCATGTATGCCTCTCAGGCAGGCAAGTCCGGTGGCGAGTACTACACGCCGCAGGAGGTCTCTGAGCTGCTGACCCGGATCACTGTGGTGGGCAAGGATAGCGTGAACAGGGTGTACGACCCGGCTGTTGGCTCCGGTTCGTTGCTGTTGAAGTTCAAGAAAGTGCTTGGCGAAGGCGGCGTCCGCGAGGGCTACTACGGCCAGGAAATCAACCTGACCACGTATAACCTTGCGCGCATCAACATGTTCTTGCACGATGTGAACTTCAACAATTTCGACATTGCGCTGGGCAATACGCTCACTGAACCTGCGCACTGGGACAATCAGCCGTTTGAGGCGATTGTGTCCAACCCGCCCTACTCCATAAAGTGGGAAGGCGATAATAATCCTCTGCTGATTAACGATCCGCGCTACGCACCGGCAGGCGTCCTTGCGCCAAAGTCGAAGGCCGACTTGGCGTTCACGATGCATATTCTCTCGTGGCTTGCGACGAATGGAACAGCCGCAATTGTTGAGTTCCCCGGTGTGCTTTACCGTGGCGGCGCGGAGAAGAAGATCCGCAAGTACCTGGTGGATAACAATTATGTGGATACGGTTATTCAGCTGCCGCCGGATCTTTTCTTCGGCACCACCATCGCGACCTGCATCATCGTGTTGAAGAAGTCGAAGAAGGACAATTCGGTTCTCTTCATTGATGCCTCCGCAGAGTTTGAGCGCAGTGGCAACAAGAACCGACTGAATGACAAGAACCAGAAGAAGATTCTGGATGCCTTCACTGCCCGCGAGGATGTGGAGTATTTCACCAAGCTGGTGCCCGCTGAGGAGATTGCAGAAAACGACTACAACATCGCAGTTTCCTCCTATGTCGAGCCCGAGGACACCCGCGAGGTCATTGACATCGTAGAGCTGAATAAGCAGATTGTTGGCATCGTGGAGCGCCAGCGCCAGCTGCGCGAGGCAATCGATGAGATTGTGGCAGATCTTGAGGGAACCCGCACCGATGTCTGACACGAACGGCGACATGAGCATGGCGTCTGCGGGCGAGCTGGTGATGTTCCGCACGGACGACGGCGCTACTCGCATTGAGGTACGGCTTGTCGACGAAACCGTCTGGCTCACCCAGGCCCAAATGGTGGAGCTGTTTCAGTCGTCGAAGGCGAATGTCTCCGAACATATTAGGAATGTGTTTGCGGAAGGCGAGCTGCCCAGGTCAGAGGCAACTGTTCGGAAATTCCGAACAGTTCGACTCGAAGGCTCAAGGGAAGTTTCGCGCGAGCGGGAGCACTACAACCTCGACGTGATTATCTCCGTGGGCTACCGAGTGAGGTCCTTGCGGGGTACTCAGTTCCGACAGTGGGCGCTAGGCGTTTTGCGCGAATACCTGATTAAGGGCTTCGCCATGGACGATGAGCGCCTGAAAGAGGGCGGTGGCGGAACATACTGGCGTGAATTGCTGGAGCGCATCCGCGATATTCGCTCTAGTGCGAAGGTCATTCATCGCCAGGTTCTAGATTTGTACGCCACCAGCGTGGATTACGATCCGCGGGCCGCTGTGAGTAAGCAGTTCTTTGCGACGGTCCAGAATAAACTTCATTTTGGTGCTCACGGCCACACGGCAGCCGAGGTGGTTTTCGAGCGTTCGGATGCCACAAAGCCAAACATGGGGTTGACCAATTGGAAGGGCGAGCGCATCACCAAGGCTGAGGTGGAGATTGCCAAAAACTACCTTGCCGAGGACGAGCTAAAACGCCTGAATACCTTGGTTTCTGCCTACTTCGATGCGGCAGAGTTCCGTGCCCAGATGCACCAGCCGACGTATATGGCGGACTGGATGGATCACCTCACCACAATGATTGCGGCCATGGGTGGCAAGTCCTTGGAGGGAGCAGGAACGGTTTCCCACCGCCAAGCGATACAGAAGGCCCATGCGGAATACGAGAAGTACAAATCAGTGATTGATACCCAACCGAGTGGTGTGGAACGGGACTATCTCAAGGAAATCACTGCAGTTCAGAAGCAGATCCAGCAACCACCGAAGGAGCAGAAGTGAACCAGATCGAAAAACTCATCGAGGAACTCTGCCCGAATGGTGTGGAGTACAAACCGCTGGGCGAGGTTGGCACTTTCAGTCGTGGTGGCGGACTCCAGAAGAAAGACTTCACCGAAAGCGGTGTCGGCTGTATTCACTACGGCCAGATTTATACCCACTACGGAATCTGGGCTACGGAAACTAAGTCATTTGTCAGCGATGACTTCGCTGCGAAGAAGCGGAAGATGCTGCCTGGTGACGTTTTTATCGCTACCACTTCTGAAAACGATGAAGATTTGGGCAAAGCCACGGCTTGGCTGGGCACTGAGGAGATTGTTACAAGCGGAGACGGTTATATCTTCCGACACAGTATGAATCCAAAGTTTGTTTCATACTTCTTTAATAGTTCACTTTTCCATCGATCAATCGAACGCTGGATTACCGGAACAAAAGTTCGTCGTATTTCTTCAGCAGCAATGTCAAAAGTGATGACACCATGCCCTCCGATTGAGATACAACAAGAAATTGTAAAAATTCTCGATACCTTCCAATCGCTGGAAGCGGAGCTGGAAGCGGAGCTGGAAG
>NZ_KV836073.1:0-114056 GCF_001838215.1 Corynebacterium sp. HMSC061H03 | reverse complement strand
TGGAAGCGGAGCTGGAAGCGGAGCTGGAAGCGAGGAAGAAGCAGTATGAATTTTATCTTCACTCATTCTTTTCAAATGAGAACTTTTCTAGATTCGAACCATTAGGAAACCTCAGCGATATTGGGACTGGAAGTAGAAATAGCAACGAAGCACAAGAATCCGGGAAATACTGTTTTTACACACGAGGCCAAACTATTAAATACTTAGATAAATATGATTTTGACGAGATTGCAATCATTACCGCAGGCGACGGTGTAGGAGTGGGGAAAGTCATCCATTTTATGGATGGAAAATACGCACTCCATCAACGTGCATATCGAATTCATCCAACTTCTGATGCTATTATTCCAAAATTTATTTACTACTTTATGCATGCGCAATTTCTCGAATATATGGAGCGTAAATCAGTTCATGCGTCGGTAACTTCCGTCAGAATGAAGATGCTCGTCGAGTTCCCAATCCCCATCCCTCCCCTCGAAGAACAGCAACGCATCGTAAATATTCTCGACAAGTTTGATGCACTCGTGAACGACCTCACCTCCGGTCTGCCTGCCGAGATTGAAGCTCGCCGGAAGCAATACGAGTTCTACCGGGATCAACTACTCACGTTTAAGGAGCTTTCGGCATAAACCAGGGAGGCATCGGAGAGTCCCAGCGGAACGCCGGACTTCCCTCGCTCCATCAGGTCAGCGATACTTCCGCATTCATCGCCCACCTCCGGATTGTCAGATTAGGTAGTGTCTAATCTGACAATGATTTCGGTTCCTACAGGGACCTTGACGGATTAGTGAGCCGATACCTGCGCGATCGGCCGTTGCCAATGGCAGTGACAATGCCGGCTTCTACCATGACGTCGATACAGGCCTTCACTGTGCCGCGGGAGCTTCCAGACAGAACCATGAGGTCACTTGTAGCGATATCCCCAACCTCACACAGCCACAACATCGCTGCTTTCTGGAGTTCATCCTGATCGGTGGTGAGGTACCGCGCAGGCAAGAATGGCGTCGGTTCAGCTTTGCGCAAGATTGCTCGGCATGCTTCGCCAAGCACCCACACTCCAGCATGGGGGACAATCAGCGGTTCACCCAGTACCGTCGTTTGTCGGGCTGCATCCAGGGCATTGTGAGCCGATTCAGGCCCGGCTTGCAGCCCACGCGCTACTTCCGCAACCGTGACAAATGGGCGCTGAAAAAGCAAATACAACACGATTGCAATGCGGTAATCTTCCTGCCGTGCTTGAGGGATTATCCTTGACATCAGCTCAAGAACGGGCAGCACGGGGCTGCCACCCACCAAAGTCGTTTCCACAAACGGGCCCGCTACTTCTTCAATGGTGGGCGGCCGATGCCCCAGGGCAATCATCGATTGGTACATGCGATCCACCCCAACACCCTGCTTGTCTACGAGCCCAATTGCGCGATACACATCAGCCAGAGCGGGGTAACGAGCAGAACGGTTACTTAACACATTGTTTTCGGTGATTGCTCCTGGAAAACCACCGGGGCTTCGCACAATCAAGGTGCTGTCGAGCTCAATCCATCGCACATCAATGGCTTCACTTCGATTCCAATCGCGATGAATCATGGCATTTAGCATCGCCTCACGCACTGCACCGCGTGGAATCTCTGGTACCGGCTTATGTACGAACCCCTCCACCACAGTGTTGTTTTTATTCACCACATTCAGAGCCTGCTCTATGTACGCAAGCTGCTCAAGACACGACTTCTCAGGTTCCGGCACTACTCTGTTAAGCACCTGACCACCGTGAACATCAAAGATGCTGAGCTCAATAACCGTACGCCCTGCCGAAGTAAATAGCTGCTTTCCTGCCATTGATAGGAATCCATTGGCATCAAGAGCACCAATGCCGTGCAGCACTTCTTGGTCGGTAAGCTCGGCAAACACTGGGTCCCATTTCCTGGCCAATGCCAGGGCACCGGGACGGACATCGGAAAGTGTTGCGGCACTAACCTGTGCCATTGAATCAAAGCCGTCCTGCGCACGCCGATACTCCCACCATTCCGACCGGGCCACCGGCTTGCACGAATCACCAACACGCCAACGCAGCCTGTTCCCAGTATCTTCAACGGGTTCAGAGGCTGCCGCAACATAGATGACAAGCACTCGCTGGCCCTGCACACGCTTTTCGACAACATCAGGCGCAATATCAATCCGGCTATAGATAGCCTGCCGCAACCAATCTATGTCCAGTTCGGTACCGATAATCCGCCCTGTTTTATCCTCGATTCCAACAATCAAGGCACCGCCACCAGGAGTATTGGCCATGCAGGCCACTTCGTCGGCAAGTTTGTCGGCAGCTGTCGGATTCTCCGACTTACCAGGTTCAATCTGGGAACCTCTACGTCGGCCAGCTTCCTCTTTGAAATCAATCGACTGGGTCTCTTTGGTTTTACGCACACAATCGTCGATTGCCGACTCCAAAATAGCGTCAACTTGAGCTATCAGCTGCTCCCGGCGAGCTTTCATTCCCGGCAAAGTCGGAGCCACAGCGAACCACCACCTGGGGATTGTTAGATTAGAGCCCCCTTATTCTAACAGCGGTTGTGGTTTTTGTGGGAACCTTGGTGGATTAGCTGCACGACCCCGTGCTACCCCGGACTCTCTAAGATAGAGACTCATAAAAGTAACGCTTCAAATTAACACTATGGAAAAGGTGCTGGCAGCATGAACCAGGACGGCGTCGGCAAGCGACGAGTAACCAAGTACGACCCGATCGCTGTCGGTGAGCAGAGCACCGTCGTAGCGGAGTACCAGGCCGAGGAGCGCACCTCAGAGGACTACCAAACCGAGGCGCAACTGGAGCAGGAACTCATCGACATCCTCCAGTCGCAGGCCTACGACTACCTGCCTATCCACAGCGAAGCAGACCTCGTTGCCAACCTTCGCCGCCAACTAGAAACCCTCAACCACGTCACCTTCAGCGACGCGGAATGGGAACGGTTCTATCGCACCTGCATCACCAGCGCCAACGACGGAATCAAGGAAAAGACCCGTCGTATCCACGAAGACCACATTCAGGTTCTTACGCGTGACGACGGCACGAGCAAAAACATCCGACTGCTGGATAAAGCAAATGTCCATAACAACCGGCTGCAGGTCATTAACCAGTACGAGGTGGAAAAGGACGAAGGTGGTGCGAAACACTCCAATCGTTACGACGTCACCATCCTGGTCAATGGCCTTCCCATGGTGCATATCGAACTCAAGCGCCGTGGCGTGGAGCTGCGTGAAGCCTTTAACCAGATCAGGCGCTACCAGCGCGACTCTTTCTGGTCTGGTGACGGTTTGTTCGATTATGTGCAGCTGTTTGTCATCAGTAACGGCACTCTGACCAAGTACTACTCCAACACCACCCGTGAACTGCACATCAAGGAAACGGGAGGAAAAGGCCGCGCGGCGCGCGGTGCTAAGAGCTTTGAATTCACATCGTGGTGGGCTGACGCAAACAACCAACCCATCCGGGATCTTGTTGGCTTCACTAAGACATTCCTGTCCAAGCACTCGCTTCTCAATATTCTGACCAAGTACTGCGTCTTCACCGCTGCGGAAGAACTACTGGTGATGCGCCCATACCAAATCGTCGCTGCTGAGAAGATTCTGCAACGAGTTGAGATTTCCAATAACTATCGTGAACGCCTTGGCACCACGGAGGCTGGCGGCTACATCTGGCACACAACCGGTTCGGGGAAAACCCTCACCTCATTCAAAGCCGCACAGCTGGCTAGCAAACTTTCGCATGTAGATAAGGTTCTCTTCGTCGTCGACCGTAAAGACCTCGACTACCAAACCATGCGTGAGTACGACCGCTTCCAAAAGGGCGCTGCGAACTCCAACACCTCGACCGCCGTGCTGAAGAAGCAGCTGGAAGACGACGACGCATCCATCATCATCACCACAATTCAGAAGCTGTCGAACTTCATCGCAGGCAACAAACACCACGATGTCTACGGCAAGCACGTGGTCATCATCTTCGACGAATGCCACCGCTCCCAATTCGGTGACATGCACACTGCCATCACGAAGGCGTTCAAGAAATACAACCTCTTCGGTTTCACCGGAACGCCCATCTTCGCCGACAACTCCACCAGCGGAACCAAAGCCAACCTCAAAACCACCGAGCAGGCTTTCGGCAAACGACTCCACTCCTACACCATCGTTGACGCCATCAACGATAAGAATGTCCTGCCCTTCCGGATTGACTACGTCAACACCATCTCGGTTGGAAGCGTTAAGGACAAGGAAGTCGCAGGCATCGACACCGAAGGCGCACTCCTGGCGGAGCCACGCCTGAAAAACGTCGTCGACTACACGCTCGAACACTTCGCTCAGAAAACAAAGCGGGAAACCTTCTACGAACACCGCGTTGTCGAGAACGTATCCGCCTCAGCAAAGGCCCGGCACCGCGGTCGGATTAAGGAAATAAAGAAAGAACAACGAGTTCGTGGCTTCAACGCTATCTTCGCCACCGCTTCTGTTGAGGCTGCCTACACTTACTACAACCTCTTCAAAAAAGCGCAAGTATCACTGCCAGAAGCAGAGCGCCTGAAGATTGCCATGATTTACTCATTCGCACCAAATGAGGCCGAAAAGGATGAGTCACCGACGATTCCGTCGTCAAGCGAAAAGAAAAGCGATGCGGCAGCTACTGCCGTGGCCGACGAGGCAGGCCTGCTCCGTGAAGAAGGCATGGAGCCCGAGCAGCTACCCAAGGTTGCGCGCGATTACCTGGAAGCGGCGATTGCCGACTACAACGGGTATTTCAAGACCAACTACGACACCTCCGCCGAGAAATTCCAGAACTACTACAAAGACCTCTCCCTGCGAATGAAGAACAGGGAAGTCGATATGACCATCGTGGTCAACATGTTCCTCACCGGATTCGACGCCACTACCTTGAACACGCTGTTCGTGGACAAGAACCTGAAATACCACGGGTTGATTCAGGCATTCTCGCGTACCAACCGAATCCTCAATTCCGTCAAGACGTACGGCAACATTGTCTGCTTCCGAGACCTCGAAGACGCCACAAATCAGGCGCTGCGGCTCTTCGGCGATACCAAGGCGCAAAGCGTGGTACTGCTTAAGCCCTACGCTGAGTACTTTGCCGAATATGCCAAGCTAGTGAAGCGACTGCTCCAGGAATACCCGCTGGATAAGGTCATTGTTGGCGAGAAGGCGAAGAAGGAGTTCATCAAGCTCTTCGGCGCGATTCTGCGTGTCCAAAACATCCTGACTTCCTTCGACCAATTCGCTGATGACGCGCTGTTGACGCCGCGCCAGGAGCAGGATTACCGCAGTATCTACCTCGACCTTTTTGCGGAATTCCGTACTGAAAGCGACGGGGACCGGGAGTCCATCAATGACGATGTCGTCTTCGAGATGGAGCTAATCAAGCAGGTCGAGATCAATGTCGACTACATTCTCATGCTCGTCGAGCAATACCGTGAAACCCACGGCAGCGACGAGAGAGAAGAAATTCGTGCCCAGATTTCTCGTGCTGCAAACTCCAGCCCATCGCTGCGGAACAAGCGCGACCTGATTGAAGAGTTCGTCAGCACCGTGAGCCTGACACAGCCCGTTGATGAGCAGTGGGAGGAGTTCATCAGGACCAAACGCACGGAAGAACTCAATGCGATCATCACGGAAGAAAGACTGCGGATGCCCACTGCGCAATCTTTCATTGAAGAGGCGCTGACCACCGGCATTGTCAGCACGCTTGGCACCGGAATTGTTCGAGTTCTTCCACCAATGTCGCGGTTTACCCCAGGTAATGAGCGTGAAAAGGTCAAGACGCGGGTGCTGCAGCGCATCCAGGCCTTTGTCGAACGCTATCAGAACTTGGGGTTCGCCGAGGATGATGGAGAGGCGGCATGATGGTTGCGGGCGGACGTTTGCGGAAATTCGACTTTTGCCGGTCTGCCTCCGCGACTCTGCGCCCCAAACTACTTATGTAATTACCCCCGGTTTCTCCCATAACCGCAGGTAAATGACTGCAACGGATCATCTTTCTCCCCAGTACCCCTCAAATCACCCCCGGCAATCCGGCATTCGTTATAGAGTGACGCACGACACTTTACGACGAATCTGTGAGGTAAAAACACATGACTTCCGCCACCATTCAGCCGGGCGGCGAAGCCTTCATCTACGAGGCAATTCGCACCCCGCGCGGCAAGGGCAAGAAGGACGGCTCCCTCCACGAGGTACGCCCGGTATCACTTCTCGTCGGCCTCATCGACGAAATTCGCAACCGCTTCCCGGAGCTGGATGAAGAACGCATCAGCGACCTCATCGTTGGCTGCGTCAGCCCGGTCGGCGACCAGGGTGCGGACATTGCCCGCACCGCAGCACTCACCGCAGGCCTGCCGTACCGCACCGGCGGTGTCCAGATCAACCGCTTCTGCGCTTCCGGCCTCTCCGCCATCAACTTGGCTGCTCAGAAGGTCCGCTCCGGCATGGACGAGCTCGTCCTCGCCGGTGGCGTCGAGTCCATGTCCCGCGTGCCAATGATGTCCGACGGCGGCGCAATGGCAATGGATGCACAGGTCTCGTTCGCAACTGACTTCGTCCCGCAGGGTATCTCCGCTGACCTGATTGCATCACTTGACGGCTTTGACCGCGAGTCCCTCGACGAAATGGCAGCACTCTCCCACGCCCGTGCCGCAAAGGCTTGGTCTGAGGGCCGCTTCGACCGCTCCGTCGTCCCAGTCAAGGACGCTAACGGCCTGACCATCCTCGACCGCGATGAGACCATCCGCGAAGGTGTCTCCGCAGAATCCCTCTCCGGCCTGCGCGCAGCCTTCACCATGATGGGCGAGCAGGGTGGCTTCGACGCAGTTGCACTGAAGAAGTACCCGCAGCTTGAGCGCATCAACCATGTCCACCACGCAGGTAACTCCTCCGGCATCGTCGATGGCGCTGCGCTGACTCTGGTCGGCTCTGAGAAGGCCGGCGCAGACATGGGTCTGACCCCGCGCGCACGCGTTGTCGCCACCGCCGTCAATGGTGTCGAGCCGACCATCATGCTCACCGGTATCGAGCCGGCTGTCCGCGAGGCTCTGGCCAAGGCCAACCTGACGGTCGACGATATCGACGTGTGGGAAATCAACGAGGCGTTTGCCGCCGTCGTCAAGCATGCTCAGCAGAACTTGGGCATCGACTACGACAAGCTCAACATCAACGGTGGCGCAATGGCCATGGGTCACCCGCTGGGTGCAACCGGTGCCATGATCACCGGCGCCGCAATCGACGAGCTGCACCGCACCGGTGGCCGTTACGCCCTCATCTCGCTCTGCGTGGCTGGCGGCATGGGTGTTGCAACCATCATCGAGCGCGTCTAAAGCAAACCGGAACGAAACTCACAGCGACAATTACCGCGGCCACACCGCGATAACCACAAAGGACTGACTGATTTATGAGCACAGATAGCATGTTCCGGTGGGATCAGGACGACGCCGGAATCGTCACCCTCACCATGGATGACCCGAACGCACCGGTCAACACCATGAACAAGACTTTCCAGGACGACATCCGCGCCACCGTGGAGCGCCTGGAAAACGAAATTGGCGACGGCTCTGAGACCTCCATCAAGGGCATCATCATCACCTCTGCGAAGAAGACCTTCTTCGCAGGCGGCGACATCAAGCAGATGTCCAAGGCCACTGAGGACGATGCAGCTGACATGTTCAACATGGTCGAGGACATGAAGGCCTCCCTGCGTCGCCTGGAGAAGCTCCCGGTGCCGATTGTTGCCGCCATCAACGGCGCAGCACTGGGCGGCGGCCTCGAGGTCGCGCTGGCTGCTAACCACCGCGTTGCGGCTGATGCCCGCGGTTCCAAGATTGGCCTGCCAGAGGTCACCCTCGGCCTCCTGCCGGGTGGCGGCGGTGTCTCCCGCGTCGTTCGCATGCTGGGTATTCAGGACGCGCTGATGAAGGTCATTCTGACCGGCGCGCAGATGAACCCGGGCAAGGCCCTCGCAGCTGGTCTCGTTGACGAGGTTGTTGCTCCGGAGCAGCTCATTGACACTGCTCGAGCATGGCTGACCAGCGAAGATGCCAAGGCCGCACAGCCGTGGGACGAGAAGGGCTTCAAGATTCCGGGCGGCGACCCGAAGACTCCTAAGTTCGCAATGAACCTGCCGTCCTTCCCGGCAAACCTGACCAAGCAGCTCAAGGGCTCCCCGATGAAGGCTCCGCGCCTTGCGATGCAGGCTGCCATCGAGGGCTCTCAGGTCGACATCGACACCGCACTGCGTGTCGAGTCCCGCTACTTCACCGAGCTGGTCACCGGCACTCAGTCGAAGAACATGATGCAGGCGTTCTTCTTCGACCTCAATCACGCTCAGGGCGGCGGCTCCCGTCCGTTGCAGGCTGACGGCACCCCGTACCCGAAGCGCGAGTTCAAGAAGGTTGCCGTTGTCGGCGCCGGCATGATGGGCGCAGGTATTGCATACGTGTGTGCAAAGGCTGGCATGGAAGTTGTCCTGAAGGACATTTCCCTGGAGAACGCCGAGCGTGGCAAGTCCTACTCCGAGGGGCTGGAGGCCAAGGCTCTCAAGCGCGGTCGCACCACTGAGGAGAAGTCCGCAGCACTGCTGAACCGCATCAAGCCGACCGAGTCCTACGACGACCTGTCCGACGTCGATCTGGTCATCGAGGCCGTCTTCGAGAACACCGACCTCAAGCACAAGGTTCACGCCGAAATCGAGGCTGCGGTTCCGGAGACCTGCATCCTGGGCTCCAACACCTCCACCCTGCCAATCACCGAGCTGGCTTCCCACGTCAAGCGTGAGAAGGACTTCATCGGTCTGCACTTCTTCTCCCCGGTGGACAAGATGCAGCTGATTGAGATCATCTCCGGCGACAACACCGACCCGGCAATCCTCGCCGCTTCGCTGGACTTCGCTGTTGCAATTCGCAAGATTCCGATTGTCGTTACCGACTCCCGCGGTTTCTACACCTCCCGCGTCATCGGCACCGTCATCAACGAGGCCCTGCGCATGGTTGCCGAGGGCTACGACCCGGCCATCATCGAGGCCGCTGGTCGCCAGGCTGGTTACCCGGCACCGCAGCTCCAGCTTGCCGACGAGCTGAACCTCAAGCTCATGGAGAAGATCGCTGGCGAGACCCGCGCTGCCGCCGAGGCCGCAGGTCAGACCTTGGACGAGGGCGGCGTGCCGGCTCTGGTCGAGGCCATGCTGCACAAGTTCGAACGCCCGGGCAAGCTCGAGGGCAAGGGCTTCTACGAGTACGTCGACGGCAAGCGCTCCGGTCTCTGGCCGGGCCTGTTCAACGAGCTGCGCGAGGAGCTGAACATCACCCCAATCGCTCCGGAAGACACCGACCTGCAGGAGCTGGTCGACCGCATGCTCTTCATCGAGGCCATCGAGACTCAGAAGTGCGTCGACGAGGGCGTTCTGCTTCACGACGCCGACGGCAACATCGGCTCCATCTTCGGTATCGGCTACCCGGCCTGGACCGGTGGTACTCGCCAGTTCATCAAGAACTACGACGGCGCCACTGTCGTCGACCCGGCTGCAGCTCACCCAGAGCGCCGCGGTGTCGCAGGCTTCGTCGAGCGCGCCGAAGAGCTGGCCGCTAAGCACGGCGAGCGCTTCAACGCTCCGGAGTCCCTGAAGAAGTAAGTTTCTTCGCGCATCCACCCCAGTTGCTGGAATTGTTCCAGTAACCGGGGTTTTCTGCCTTCGAGGCCCTGCAAGGCGCATAGCACCGCTGAACGCACGAGCGCGGCAACACCTGTAAGGACATCCCCGTTAAACTGCGCACATGGCTAGAAACGTCGTTGATCTGCCCTCCGCACTGCCTGAACTCGCTATCGACCAGCAGGGGTTTGACGCCCCATCGCCGCAGCTAATCATGCTTAACGACGAACTCGCGACCCAGCTCGGTCTCTCCCCACAGTGGCTCCGGTCAGACGCTGGCCTGAAGTTCCTCACTGGCCGCGGAGTCGGCAAGGAAACCGATACCCCACCCGGCGCATACACAACCCCGGTGGCCACGGCCTATGCCGGCCACCAGTTCGGCAACTTCGCAGGCCTACTCGGTGATGGTCGCGCGCTCTTGCTTGCCACTGTTGAGGCTGAATCGGGGCTAACTGGACTGCCGGATTACCCCAAAGAGACAACCCGCAGCGACAACACCCAGGCCTACGAGATTCAGGCGAAAGGCACCGGCCCCACACCCTTCTCCCGTGGCGGTGACGGCAAAGCCACGCTGACCTCCGCCCTGCGGGAGTACCTCATCAGCGAAGCCATGTATGCGCTCGGCATCCCCACCACCCGCGCGCTGGCGGTCATCAAAACCGGCGAAGAGATTTACCGCGGCTCGCAAACCCCATTCGACAACACCGACCCCACCACCGAACTTCAACCGGGCGGCATTGTCGTGCGCGTAGCATCCAGCCACCTGCGAGTTGGCACGTTCGAGCTGGTCGCACGCTCCGGAGCGGACACCGGAATCATGGACCGGCTCATCGACTTTGCCGCGCAGCGGCATGGCTACGAGGGTTCGGCGGAATCGGTTCTCCGGGACGTCGTCAAGCGGCAAGCCAATCTCGTTGCGGCGTGGCTGGCCTGCGGTTTTGTCCACGGCGTGATGAACACCGACAATGCCAGCATCGCGGGCGAGACCATCGACTTTGGGCCGTGTGCGTTTCTGGATGCGCACGATCCGCGGGCGGTGTTTAGCAGCATTGATCGCGGCGGTCGATACGCGTTCGGCGCGCAGCCAACAATCGCGGGGTGGAACATGTCGAAGCTCGCGGAGACTTTGCTACCGCATTTCGCAGGCACCCCGGAGGATGCCCTCACACGCGCCCGCGACATCCTGGGAGAATTCGCCGACGAGTTCACCGATGCGCTCAGCCGCAGGTGGCTGCCCAAGTTGGGGATTCTCCCCTCGCTTTACGACGACCCGCTGGCCATCCCCTTGGTACAGCAGTGGCAGGCGTTGCTGGCGAAGTTTGGGCTCGACCACACGAATGCTCATCGGGCGCTGATTGAGGTTCTGGCCGATGGTGGTGGGGATACAGTTGCTGCGTTGGCTGCGCTGACCAGGCTGACCGCTGATCCTGCGTTCCCCGCCGCCGCGGCTGAGTGGGGACAGTTGTGGAAGCAGACGCGGGAGGAGCTGGGAATCGACCGGACGACGGCCCTGGCACTTATGGAGGAAACGAATCCGCTGTATATTCCGCGAAACCACCTGGTCACGGAAGCGTTAGCGGCGGCAGGGGCGGGGGATCTGACCGACTACCGGCACCTGCTGGAGGCGGTAACCAACCCCTTTGAGTCGCAAGACGTCCCAGCGGAGTTCACGGAGCCGGCACCGCGGGAGTTGGGTGCTTTCCACTCGTACTGTGGGACTTAATGCGCTGCCTCTCCGCCTCCTCCAAAGTCCACTTCCTCTTCCAAAGCCCACTTCACGACACAGGTGTCACCTCGTGCCAGCTGTGGAGGTGGCATGAGGTGACACCTGTGTCGTGAAGTCGCGGATGGGGCCGGACAGGAGCCCGGCGGTGGGACAGCCAGAAATTCAGCAGCCCCAACCCCTGCGGGGGTGCCAGGATGTTACAACGTTGCACCACTGCACAGGATTAACTCCCCAATCGAGGGTAAAAGACACCGTCAAATAAGGGATGGTTCGCCTGATTAATACTCATATGTTTTTTGGGCTTGTATGGTTAGAGACTGTATTGAACGGTCGTATCCAAACCTTAGAGCCCACCACACCCAAGTTGTCACCACCACCATTGCCTATGCAGGTGGGAGGTGGGTATCTAAGTCATTTGGAGTGAGCCGATCACCAAATTCATATCGCCTATCTGGCAGAATCTAGAAAGGCTCGCGATGCATAGACCCGTTGCCTCCGGCCTCTTCCACACCCGGCAGAAACTCCGGCGGAAGCTCCGACAGCGAGAGAAGTCCCGTGCCACAAAACTGCACGCAACAACGCTCAGCGGAAAAGGAAAGTTCACGCTGCATGTCCGCCAGATCCTGGCGGCTTTGCTGGTAATCGCCTTGCCAGGAAGCGCGCTCGCTGCCTGCAGCACTGACCAGCAACAGGTCGGCGCGGGGTTCATTGTGGTCCAGAACTCGGAACCGCAGTCGCCGCTGTACACCACTGACACCAATGAAACCGGTGGTGGCGATATCCTCCGCATGCTCTACTCGGGTCTGGTGCGCTACGACACCGACGGCTCGATGATCCTGGATCATGCGGCAGAAATTAAGCCCAACGAGGACTCGACCCATTTCGACATCACGCTGAAACCGGGCTGGACCTTCCACAACGGCGAACCAGTCACCGCGCAGAGCTACATCGATGCCTGGAATTACGCTGCCTACGGACCGAACCTGCAGAAGCAGCAGTCCTTCTTCGCCAACGTGCAGGGTTTTGATGCTGTTTCGGGAGAAAAGGCCACGGAGAAAACACTCTCCGGCCTGAAAAAGGTCGATGACCTGAGGTTCACCGTGGATCTGACCAACCCAGATTCTTCCTTCCCGCTCAGCCTCGGCTATGTCGCGTTTATGCCGCTGCCGAAGGCCGCGTTCGAAGACAAGAAGGCTTTCGGTGAACACCCAATCGGCAATGGACCGTACAAGATGGCCGAAGGCCGCGCTTGGCTGCACAACAACCAGCTAACTGTGGTTCGCAATGATGACTTCGCCGGTGAGCACAAGGCCCGTAACAACGGCCTGGTATACCGCTTCTACTCGGACGTGGACACCGCATATGCAGACCTCCAGGCCGGCCGCCTGGACACGCTACCACGCACAATTCCACCAACGGCTCTCGCCAGCTTCCAAACCGACTTCCCCGACTCCAGCGCAAACGTCCCGACCTCCTCTTCGCAGTACTTCGCAATTCCGCGAAATCTGCCAGGTTTTTCGGGTGAAGAGGGCAAGCTTCGTCGTCAAGCGATTTCCATGGCGATTGACCGGAAACTAATCACTGAGAAGATTTTCTTCGACACCCGCACCCCGGCGCGCGAGTTCAGCTCGTTGACGCTCGGCGACCTTGACCCGAACGTACCTGGCCAAGAGGTGCTGGAATACAACCCGAAGAAGGCCCGCCAACTGTGGGCCGAAGCCAACAAAATTGCGCCGTTTACCGGCTCGTTCGACATCGCCTACAACGCCGACGGCGGACACCAGCAGTGGGTCGAAGCGGTGACCAACATGATTGGCGAGACCCTCGGCATCGATTCCCACGGCAAGGCCTACCCGACCTTCAAGCAGCTGCGCGATGAAATCTCCAACGAGACCATCACCAGCGGCTACCGCACTGGCTGGGCAGCTGACTACCCATCTGTGGCCAACTACATGATCCCGCAGTTCGTCACCGGTGGTTCCTCGAATGACAACCACTACTCCAATCCGGAGTTCGACAAGCTGATTCAGGAGGCGGCCTCGGCAAAGAGCGCAGACGATGCCAAGCCAATTTATGTCAAGGCTCAGTCTGTGCTGATGGAGGACCTGCCAGCGATTCCGCTGTGGTACCCCAATGCTTCGGTGGCGTGGAACCCGAAGCTGCGCAATGCCGTAGTGATGTGGGACGGCATCTTGGACTACCCGATGATTGAGAAGGACTAGCACCATGGGTTGGTATATCGGAAAGAGACTCCTGCAGATGGTGCCGGTATTCTTCGGTGCCACACTGCTGATTTATGCAATGGTCTTCGCCATGCCAGGCGACCCCATCGCTGCACTGGCTGGCGATAAGCAGCTGCCACCGGAGCAGGTCGCAGCACTGCGCGCCCACTACCACCTGGATGAGCCTTTCCTCGTCCAGTACTGGGAGTACCTCAAGGGCCTGTTCACCCTGGATATGGGCGAGACCTTCTCCGGTCGCTCGGTCGGCGAGGAAATCGCGCTGGCCTTCCCTATTACAATTCGCCTGGCTCTGATGGCCGTTGCCATTGAGGCCATTTTCGGTATCGGCCTCGGCGTTATTGCCGGTATGCGCAAGGGCGGCTTCTTCGACTCCACCGTTCTGGTGATGTCCCTGCTGGTTATCGCAACTCCGACCTTCGTGCTCGGCTTCGTGGCCCGCTACCTCTTCGGTGTGCGCTGGGAGATTGTCTCCCCCACCGTTGGTAGCGATGCCTCCTTTACCTCCCTGCTGCTGCCGGCATTCGTGCTGGGTCTCGTCTCGGTTGCTTATGTTCTGCGACTGACGCGCTCCGAGGTCTCGTCGGCACGCCATGCTGACTTCGTACGCACTGCCCGCGCCAAGGGCTTGCCAACCTCTGAAGTCACCCGTCGCCACATCTTGCGCAACTCGCTAATTCCCGTTGTGACCTTCATCGGCGCTGATCTCGCGGCTCTGATGGGCGGCGCAATTGTCACCGAGGGCATCTTCAACGTGCCAGGTATCGGTGGCCTGATCTTCCACGCCGTCCAGATTGGTGAAGCTCCCACCGTGGTCAGCATCGTGACCATCCTGGTGGTTATTTACATGTTCGCCAACTTGCTCATCGACTTGCTCTACGCAGTCCTGGATCCGAGGATTCGTTATGCCTAAGCCAGATTCGACGCAGTTAGATTCGACTCAGCCAGAAAAGCAGGCCAACGCCGTGCATACCGGCACCGCGCAGGCCAACACCGCGCAGGCCCCCGCCGCACAGGCGACGAACCCCGACCACAAGCAGTTGCCGGATACCCCACCACTGGGGCTCTGGGGTTCGGCCTGGCAGAACCTGCGTTACCGCCCACTGTTCTGGGTTTCCGCATTCATTATTTTGCTCTCCATCGCAGTGGCCGCATTCCCGTCGCTGTTCACCTCTGTGGACCCGACGGCGGCAAACCTGCGTGACTCGCTGGCCCCAGCCCGCGACGGCCACCCGATGGGCTTCACTCAGCAGGGCTACGACGTCTACGCCCGTGTCATCTACGGTGCCCGCGCCTCGGTCATCGTCGGCATCGGCGTCACCCTGGCCGTGACCGTGGTGGGCATCATCCTCGGTGCCATCGCTGGCTATCTTGGCGGTTGGGTCGACGCGGTGCTCTCCCGCATCACGGACATGTTCTTTGCCATCCCCCTGATTCTCGCCGGCATCGTGCTGATGCAGCTGTTTACCGAACGCACCATTTGGTCCGTGGTCTTCGTGCTCGCTGCTTTCGGCTGGCCGCAGATGGCGCGCGTGGTGCGCTCCTCGGTGATCTCAGTGAAAAACGAGGAATACGTCACCGCCTCCAAGGCGCTCGGTCTGTCCAGCACTGGCATTCTCTTCCGCCATGTGCTGCCGAACTGCCTCGCCCCTGTCATCGTCATGGCCACGACCTCGCTGGGTATTTACATCGTCGCCGAGGCCACGCTGTCCTACTTGGGCATTGGCTTGCCGACGACCACCGTTTCCTGGGGCAACGACATCTCTGTCGCACAGCAGGTGCTCCGCCAGGCCCCGTCCAACCTGTTCTGGCCAGCACTCGCCCTGGCGATTACCGTTCTCGGCTTCATCCTCATGGGTGACGCTTTGAAGGATTCTCTCGACCCGAAGGAGCGTCGTCGATGAGCACCGACACCAATACTTCCGCAGCGCCCATTCTCACCTTGAAGGATGTCTGCATTGGCTTTCCGACGACCACAGCGTCCGGCCGCCGCAGTAAATCGTTGACCGATGTGGTGCATGACGTCAACCTGGAGGTTTTCCCCGGTGAGACGGTCGCCATTGTCGGCGAGTCCGGCTCGGGTAAGTCCACCACTGTCCACGCCGCGCTGGGGCTGTTGCCCGGTGATGGTGAAGTCACCGGTGGCACCATCACCTTCGATGGCCGTGACATCACACACCTGACCGACCGCGAGTTTGTTAGCATCCGCGGCAACGGCATCGGCCTGGTTCCGCAGGACCCGATGACCAATCTCAATCCGGTGTGGACCGTCGGTTCCCAGATTAAGGAGGCGCTGCGCGCTAACAACATCGCCACTGGCTCTGAGGCCCACAAAAAGGCGATTGAGCTGCTGGAACAGGCCGGCCTGCCAAACGCTAAGAAGCGCATCGACCAGTACCCGCACGAGTTCTCCGGTGGTATGCGCCAGCGCGCGCTTATCGCGATGGGCTTGGCCGCGCACCCAAAGCTGCTGATTGCCGATGAGCCCACTTCCGCTCTCGACGTGACCGTGGCGAAGAAAATCCTCGACCACCTCGACAAGCTCACTAGCGAACTCGGCACGTCCGTGGTGCTTATTACCCATGACCTCGGCTTGGCTGCCGAGCGCGCTGACCGACTCGTCGTTATGCAAGCAGGACGTGTCGTGGAGACCGGCCCTGCCCTGCAAGTTCTCACCCGCCCGCAGCATCCATACACCAAGCAGCTAATCGCGGCGGCTCCATCGCTGGCTGCCCGGCGCGGTGATCGCGTGGTGGCGGCGCCGACGACATCGGATGCGGACCAGAAGGAGATTCTGGTCGCGAAGAACTTGGTGCGCGACTTTGCCATCCGCGGCGACCGTCCGTGGCGCAAGGATTCCTTCCGCGCCGTCGATGACATCAGCTTTACGCTGCGTCGCGGTCGCACCATTGGAATCGTGGGCGAATCCGGTTCGGGCAAGTCCACTGTCGCCAACATGGCGCTGGGGCTGCTCGATCCGACCGAAGGCGAAGTGCTTTTCGACGGCAAACGCGTCCAGGGCCGGAATCGTAAAGAGGAGCTGGAGCTGCGGCGTCGCATTCAGCCGATTTTCCAGAACCCGTATGCGACGCTGGACCCGATGCGCACGGTGCATTCCTCCATCGAGGAGCCGCTGCGGATTCACAAGATTGGCACCAAGAAGGAGCGTGAGCAGCGCGTATTCGAGCTTCTCGACCGCGTCGCTCTTCCCGCGGAAATGGGGCGCCGCTTCCCCGGTGAGCTGTCGGGTGGTCAGCGTCAGCGTGTGGCGATTGCGCGTGCACTGGCCCTGAACCCTGAGGTTGTGGTCTGTGACGAGGCGGTGTCAGCACTCGACGTGGTGGTGCAGGCTCAGGTGCTCGAACTACTCGCCGAGCTGCAGGAAGAGATGGATTTGGCCTACCTGTTTATTACGCACGACCTCGCTGTGGTGCGGCAGGTGGCTGATGAGGTCATCGTGATGGAGCACGGCAAGATGGTTGAACACCGTCCGACCGACGATCTCTTCGATCACCCGGAGAAGGAATACACCCAGCGGCTGCTGGACGCCATCCCTGGTGCGTCGTTGGATTTGGATCTGTAGCTGGGCGGTGGCCTGTTTCCCCAGGGCACTTCGCTCCGCCCCCCTTCTGGGCCACTTCACGACACAGGCGTCACCTCGTGCCAGCTGTGGAGGCGGCATGAGGTGACATAGGTGTCGTGAAGTCGCGAGGAGAGGCAGGCAGGCGAGCGGGAAGGCGGGAACGTGCAGGCGGGCAAGCAAGAACGGGCAAGCAGCCGGCTGCTACTCCTCGTCCAGCACCATGCGATAACCGACCCCCACCTCAGTGCGCAAGTACTTGTTGTGAGCCTGCTGAGGCTCAATCTTGTGGCGCAGCTGGGAGATGTAAACGCGCAGGTAGTTGGTCTCTTTTTCGTACTGGCCACCCCAGACGGCCTTGAGAAGCTCCAGTTTGGTCACCAGTTCGCCACGATGCTGCACCAGGTAGACCAGGATGTCCCACTCGCGCGGGGTCAGATGCACGAGCTCGTCCGCCACGAGAACTTGCCGTTTGGCCAGGTCAACCATTAGATGACCATCTGCGGAGGTCACCTTCGGCACCTCTTCGACCACTACTTTGCTAGCACGCCGCATGGTTGAACGCAGCCGAGCCAACAACTCCCCCATCGAGAAAGGCTTGGTGACGTAGTCATCGGCCCCTTCATTGAGGGCGTTGATTTTCCCCGCCTCGTCGTGACGTGCGGAGACAATCAGCACTGGAATATCGCTCCACCTGCGCAAAGAACGCAGAACTTCCAGGCCACTGACATCGGGCAAGCCCAGATCCAGGAGAACGGCGTCGGGCTTCCACTCGCTGACCGCGGCTAACGCCCGCGTGGCCGTTTGCGCGACACGTGGCTCGTAACCGCGGGCTTTTAAACTGACAAGCACAGTGCGGGCCATGGCGACATCATCCTCGACGATGAGTATCTTTCGCCCGGGTTTGTTGCCAGCCTGACCAGCGGGTTGTCCTGAACTGAGATTCATGGAATCCTACTTTCTCTCGCCCATTGCACGCGGCAACGTCAGCACGAAGGTAGCACCGCCGCCGGGTGTCTGTTCGGCGCGGATGGCGCCTCCCATGGCGTCGGCAAAACGCGACGCGGCGGCAAGTCCCAGACCAAGGCCCTGAGATTGTGCCGAGTAGTCGCCAAGGCGTTGGAACGGTTGAAAAATCTCCTCCAACTTATCCTCCGGGATGCCCTTACCGTGGTCAATGATCAAAATGTCTATGCATGCGCTCGCAGCGATAGCACCCAGCGAGCCCATAACCGGCATGTCGGCGGGACCGCGCACACCGCGCTCGCTGGGCCGCGTACGAATGGTCAGGCTCGACTCCGGTGCGTACTGACGGCCGTTGATGACGATGTTGGAAACAATGCGCTGGATCAGCCCAGGATCGCCTTCCACCATGCAGGCGTCATGGTCAATATCGCGGTCAATGTGACCTGCGGCTTCCGGCAGCTCCGCACATACCGCGTCCACAACATCGGAGACGCTAACCGGCACACTTTCCACCCGCTTGGTGCTGGAGTCGATGCGGCTGGCATCGAGTAGGTTGCCAATGACCACCTCTAGGCGGTCAGCGGAACTCTCGATTGTCTCCATGAGGATGAGACGCGTTTCGTCGTCAAGCTCGACGTCCTCCATGTTCATGCTGGAGATCGCAGCCTTGATGCTGGCCAGCGGTGTGCGCAGGTCATGTGAAACGGCGGTCAGCACCGCGCTGCCCACGCGGTTGCCCGCCTCGAGGGCAGCGGTGGCGCGGCGCATCGCGGCGATTTCCTCCATGTCCATGAGCGCCCGGATGCGGGAACCGTGAGCCGCAATCATGGCAGTCTCAGCGGCGGTGAGTTCACGGCCACTGAGCACAAAGCGCAGGTCATCGCCGGAGCTGACCTTAGTCATCGGCAGCTCTGTCGGCCACGGTTCGGACAAGCCGTGTTCGGCGGTGGTGACAATGGTCAACCACTTCTTGCGCTCTGAGGAGTAACGCTGCACGTCCACGCGCTCCATCGAGAACGTATCCGCCAAGCTGTGGACCAGGTTGGACATGTTGTCGCCATCGTGGACGACACCGTGTGCCAACTCGGACATTACGACTGCCTGATGCAAACTCCTGTCCGCCATCTCGCGGCGGCGCTCGGAACGCTCCACCACCGTCGCCACAGCTGCCGCAATCACACCGAAGAGCAGGATTTGAGCCAAGCTGGCCGGCTCGGTGATGGTCAGTGTTCTCACCGGGGCGGTGAAGTACCAGTTTGCCAGAATTGAGGAGACCACCACTGCCGCCAGCGCTGGCACCAACCCTGCCGCCATAGCGGCGAAGACTATCGGCATCAGATAGGTCAGCAGCAGTACGCCCAGGAACTCCGGGCCGGTGTCCAGCTGGTAGAGCAGCAACGTCAGTAGCACTGGCCCCACCAGTGCCAGCAGCCAACCGGTGATACGTCGCTCCTTGGAAAAGCGAGAGCGCAGTTTCTTGCGCCGCTTGGCTTTCTTCTCTGAGCTTGAGGAGATGATGTGCACATCGATGGGCCCAGCCTGGTCGATGATGCGCTGCGAGGTACTTAAGCCCACGTAGCGCCGCAGTCCTCGCTCCGAGCCAATGACCAGCTGCGATGCATTGACCGTGCGGGAGAACTCCAGCAGAATTCCCGGCACATCATCGCCCACGATGGTGCGCCACTGCCCACCCAGCGACTCGGTGAGATCCTGCAGCTTGCGCAGCCGACGCAGATACCCGCGGTCAAGGCCGTCGTCCTCGCCGGTGATGTGCACGACAATCATCTCGCGGCCGGCCACGCGACCGGTCATACGAGCACCGCGACGAATCATGGACTCCGCGTTCTCATCATCGCGCACGGCCACCACGACGCGCTCACGCGTGGTCCAGTGGTCGTCGATCTCCTCGTCTTCGCGGTAGGCATCGAGCACCTCCTCGACCTTGTCAGCCAGCCACAAAAGTGCCAGCTCACGCAGGGCGCTGAGGTTGCCCGGGCGGAAGTACTTGCGCAGCGCTAGTTCCGCTTGCTCCTTGCGGTAGATTTCGCCGCGAGACAGGCGGATGCGCAGGGCGTCCGGGCTCAAGTCGATGAGCTCAATCTCGTCCGCATCGCGGAGGACACGGTCGGGTACCGTCTCCATCTGGCGCACGCCGGTGACGGCCGCAACGACGTCGTTAAGCGATTCCAAGTGCTGGATGTTCATCGTCGAGATGACGTCGATGCCTGCGTCGAGAAGCTGGTAGACATCGTGCCAGCGCTTGCGTTGCTGAACGAACTCGTTGTCCGGCTCATCGGTAACGACGGTGTGCGCGAGCTCATCGACGAGGGCGACCTCGGGACGCATCTCGATAATCGCATCAACATCCAGCTCACGATAGGTGTTGCCGCGGTAGGACACCTTTCGACAATCCAACACTGGCAGGCCTTCGATGAGCTTCTTCGTCCGCTCGCGACCGTGGTGTTCCACCAGACCAATGACTACCTCGTGCCCACGGGAGTACAGATCGTGCCCCTCGCTCAACATGGCGCACGTCTTGCCCACGCCCGGGGCGAACCCCAGGTAGACCTTCAGTTTTCCTCGCTTGGCCATTTCTTACAGACCTTTACTTGCCATACTTTGCCCAATCGCAGGATGCTTACTGTCCGTCTGTCAGAGCGGCGTTCAGCTTTACGACGTTGACCAGTCGCCCACCATCCTGCGAGCCCTGTTCCGTCATTGTGTTCTCACTATTTTCAGAGATTAGACGCTCCACCTCAGCCTGTGGCAGGTTGCGCTCCTTGGCCACGCGCGGTGCTTGCAGCTGTGCGTACTTCTCGGAGATATGCGGATCCAGACCGGAACCGGAGGCGGTGACTGCCTCCACCGGTACCTGGGCCGGGTCGATGCCCTCGCGGGCAGCGACATCGGTGCGGCGCTGTTCGATTTCAGCCTGGAACTCCTTGCTATACGGCGACACGTTCGATGCCGAAGACGACATCGCGTCGTAGCCATTATCCCCCGCAGCAGACGGGCGCGGGTAGAAAAATCCCGGCTTTGTCACTTCTTGGGCAATGAGCTCCGAGCCCTGGGCCTTGCCTACGGAGTCATACATCATCGAGCCATCAGCGTTATCGGACCAGATTCGCCCCACTACCCAGATTGCGGCTGGGTACAGCAGGCCGATAACCACGGTGAGCAGCAAATATGCCTTGATCGTGGTGGATACCAACCGAAAGTTCTTGTTCATGTCCTTCTCGATTCTTTTCACATGTTGCGAGATGCCAAGTGCTGTGTGCCGGCTGCGCCGTTTGGCGCGAGGCCAAGGCACTTACATCCCGAACACTCCGGAGAGCAGGAGGTCAATAATTTTGATGCCGACAAACGGTGCGATGATGCCACCGACACCGAAGATGAGCAGGTTGCGGCTCAGCAGTGAGGCAGCCGACCCGGCGCGGTACTTCACGCCCTTGAGAGCCAGCGGAATCAAGGCGACAATCACCAGCGCGTTGAAGATCACTGCAGACAGGATGGCGCTTTCCGGCGAGTGCAGGTTCATGATGTTGAGCTTGTCCAGGCCAGGCAGCGCCGTGACGAACATGGCTGGAATGATGGCGAAGTACTTCGCCACGTCATTGGCAATGGAGAAGGTGGTCAGCGCACCGCGGGTGATCAGCAACTGCTTGCCGATTCCCACCACGTCAATGAGCTTGGTCGGGTCCGAATCCAGGTCCACCATGTTGGCCGCTTCCTTCGCCGCCGACGTACCAGTGTTCATTGCCACGCCCACATCTGCCTGCGCCAATGCCGGTGCATCGTTGGTGCCGTCACCGGTCATGGCGACCAGGCGTCCCTTCGACTGCTCCTTGCGGATCAACTCTAGCTTCTGCTCCGGGGTGGCCTCAGCGAGCACATCGTCGACGCCGGCCTCCTTCGCAATCGCATGCGCCGTCACCGCATTGTCGCCCGTGATCATGACGGTACGAATGCCCATTTCACGCAGCTGATCGAAACGCTCACGCATGCCAGGCTTAACGACGTCCTTGAGATAAATAACACCCAGCACTCGTCCGGACTCACCGCTGGTTACTTCGTCGCCGCCAAATACCTCGGCGACCACCAGCGCGGTACCGCCCGCTTCCGAAATGCGCTGGACAATGCCATCGACCTCGGGCGGCACGGTGGCACCGATGCACTTCATCAGCTTCACAATCTCCGTTGCGGCACCCTTGACTACCTTGCGTTTCTTCTCGCCGCCGGTAGCGGGGAACTCGATACCACTCATACGAGTCTGAGCGGTAAAGGGAATGAAGGTCGCATTGGCATAGACGGATTCGTCGATGCGTTCATTCGATTCGGTTTCCGCGAGCTCGACAATGGAGCGGCCCTCGGGGGTTTCGTCGGCAAGCGAAGAAAGCTGGCAGGCGTGTACCAATTCAGCGTGCGTGGTGTCGCCGACCTCGGAGAACTCCGCAGCCTGACGGTTACCGAAGGTGATGGTGCCGGTCTTGTCTAGCAGCAGCGTGGCGACGTCACCAGCGGCCTCAACCGCACGGCCCGACATGGCCAACACGTTGTGCTGAACCAGGCGGTCCATACCGGCGATACCAATAGCGGACAGCAGCGCGCCGATAGTGGTCGGGATCAGGCAGATCAGCAGTGCGACCAGTACCAATGGGTCCTGCTCAGCGCCGTTGAAGACAGCCATTGGTGCCAAGGCGATGACGACCATGAGGAAGATCAGGGTCAACACGTGCAGCAGGGAACCAAGTGCCAGCTCGTTCGGAGTCTTCTTGCGCTGTGCGCCTTCGACCAGACCAATCATGCGATCCATGAAGCTCTCACCGGGCATGGTGGTGACCTCGATGGCGATGGCGTCGGAAAGCACGCGTGTACCACCGGTGACCGCGCAGCGATCACCGCCGGCCTCGCGGATGACCGGCGCGGACTCACCGGTAATGGCGGACTCATCGACACTGGCAGCGCCGACGATCACGTCGCCATCGGCGGGAATCGGCTCGCCGGCGGAGACGATGACGATGTCACCCGGAACCAGGTCCGTGGCCGCGACCTTGGTGGTCTGCGCGGCTGGGTTCTCCAGTGCTGCAGCGGCGTTGGCGCTGTTGTTGAGCTTGAAGGCATCAGAGGTGGTGCGCGAAGCGCGCAGCGATTCCGCCTGTGCCTTGCCGCGGCCCTCAGCGACGGCTTCCGCCAGCGTTGCAAAAAGTACCGTCAACCACAGCCACACCGTGATGGAAATACTGAACAGCGACGGGTGCGCAATGGCCAGGACCAGCGTAAATGCGGCACCGACTTCGACCAGGAACATCACCGGGGTGGCGATGAGCTGGCGCGGGTTCATCTTGCTCAGCGCCAGCGGCAGAGCCGCTTTCAGTGCGCTGGGAGAAAATGCGGAAGATGCGTTGGAATTCTTGCTCATGACAGGGCCTCCGTCAGCGGACCTAGGACGAGGGTTGGTAGGAAGGTCAGGGCGCTGACGATGATTGCGATGGCAACGGTCAGGCCGACAAACTGCGGTCGGTGAGTTGGCAGGGTGCCAGCGGTCTCGGCGGCTGGTCGCTGCTTGGCGAAGTCACCAGCCAGGCCCAGCACCATGACAATTGGAAGAAAGCGACCAAACAGCATGGCGAAACCGAGGCTCATGTTGAACCACGGGGTATCGGCACCGAAGCCCGCGAATGCCGAACCATTGTTGTTGGACGCACTGGTGAAGGCGTAGATCAGGTCGGAGAAACCGTGCGGTCCGTCAGCGGACACGGAGTCCAGCGTCGACGGCAGCATGGTGGAGATACCGACACCTGCCAGCACCAGCACTGGCATGACCAGGACGTAAAGGCAAACCTTGGTGATTTCCGAAACACCAATGCGCTTGCCCAGGTATTCCGGGGTACGGCCGACCATCAGGCCGGCGATGAATACGGTCAGGATGGCGATGATGAGCATGCCGTAGAGACCGGAGCCCACACCACCAGGGCTGATCTCGCCCAGCAGCATGTTCAGCATGAGCATGCCGCCTGCCAGTGGTGAGTAGCTGGAGTGGAAGCTGTCCACCGCGCCTGTCGACGTCATGGTGGTGGTCACCGCAAAGAAGGAACTCGGCAGCACGCCAAAGCGCATTTCCTTGCCCTCCATGCCGCCACCTTGGAAGGTCTGCAGCGCAGTCTCGCTGGACATAACGACAGCCAGAGAGATGAAGTAGAGCACCGCCATGGTGGACAGAATTGCCCAGCCCTGGCGCTTGTCACCGATGATGACACCGAATGCCCTGGTCAACGAGACCGGAATCAACAGGATAAGGAAGATTTCCAGCATGTTGGTCCACGCATTCGGGTTTTCAAATGGATGCGCGGAGTTGGCGTTGAAGTAGCCACCGCCGTTGGTGCCCAATTCCTTGATGACCTCCTGCGATGCCACGGCACCGCTCGGGATAGTCTGGCTGCCGCCGGTGACAGTCTGGATAGTCTGTGGGGCCGAGAAATTCTGGATGGCACCCTGCGAAATCAGCAGAATTGCACCAATAGCGGCGATGGGCAGCAGCACTCGCAGGACGGTACGAGTCAGATCTACCCAGAAGTTGCCGATGTTGCCGTCACCGTGACGGTTGGCCAGGCCTCGGACCAGCGCCACCGCCACTGCAATACCGACTGCGGCGGAGACGAAGTTCTGAACTGCCAGGCCAGCCATCTGGGTTAGCACTGTCATGGCTTCTTCACCGGAGTAGGACTGCCAGTTGGTGTTGGTGGTAAACGACACCGCGGTGTTCCACGCCTGGTCCGGAGAAACTGGGCCCTTGCCGTGGTTGAGCGGTAGCCACTGCTGCACTCGCTGCAGCAGGTAGACGAAGATGACGCTGACAGCGGAGAAGCTCAACACACTGGCGGTGTACTTTGTCCAGTGCTGGTTGGCCTCTGGGCGCACACCGATGGCGCGGTAGAAACCGCGCTCAACACCCAAGTGTTTATCAGTGGTGAATACCCGCCCCATGTAATTGCCGAGCGGGATGTAAAGGATGGCCAGTGTGGCCATCACGATGATTACCGGGACAAATCCCATAATGACGTTGCTCACGAGAATCGCTCCGGATCAATCAGGGCGACCAGGACATAGCCCAATGCCGCCAAACCTAAAATGGCGCCGACGATCAATTCCCACGTCATAGTTTCTTCACCGCCTTTGCGCAGCCCTGCAGTAGCAGGAAGGCCGCAATGGTGAGTAGAAGAAGCAAAATGTCTACGAACATGACAGTTATAAAACACCCATACCTACTGCGGCGGGCACCTATTAACGCTTTTTTAACACCCGACTGAACTGGGGTTATGCGCTTAGAGATGCGCGAATGCACTTCTGATTAAGAAAGTGCCAATGCAGGTACGCGGCGAATTAATACCAGTTTCGGGGCTGAGTGGACTGAGCAGGCGCACTGGTGTTGCCGACTTATCGATGGTTTTCCGTGACCTGTCGATGACTTCCGTTGTCTTATCGATGGTTTTCCGCCACTTATGCGCACGTTGTGGGGTCTACCTGAGCACTTGTCGATGCGTTATTCACTGATGGCCACGCTATAGCGCATCGACAGGTGAATAGCTCATCGACAAGTGGCCGACCGCCCCTGCCCTCGCCGGCCCCGTCCCCGCCGTCTCCGCACCCAGCCGGACCACGCGCTACCCGAAGGTTTTTGGACACGGAGCATAGGCGCGAAGCATAAAAAAACCGGGCACCACACTTCCTGCGTGATACCCGGTTTTAATGGATTAAGTTAGGCCGAAGCAACCGGCCCGAAGCAACCAACCTAGAAGTGGCTGACTAAGCCTGACTAGTTAGTCCTCCGGAGCAAGCTCGCTTTCAGTAACCCACTTGTGGTTCTTCATGGTCATACCATCATCGTCAATGTCGACCATGTACACCGGCTCCTGGGTGGAGTAGTCAACAGTGCCCTTGGCCCCCTTCATGCCCGCCATATGCTCGGCGTTGATGGTGATCTCGGAGCCGTCGGCAAGCGGTGCTTCGCCTGGGTTCTCCAGCTCCTCATGAACGACCCAGCGGTGGTCCTTCACCGGCTCACTGCCATCGGTCGGGGTGTAGGAAACGGAGTAGGTAGTGGTGTTGAAAACACCAACAACCTTGCCTTCTGCACCCTTCATGCCCGGCATGTGATCGGCGAGAACCTGCACTTCACTGCCGACCGGGAACTTCGCGTTGTCCGCCGCAATCATTCCCTCTGGAGCCGGACCACCATCGGCCGGATGGTCATGGCCGGCCATCGCGTCATCACCGTGGTCACCATGACCGCCATGATCATCGGCATCGTCCATATCATCCATGTCGTCATGGCCCTCAGTGCTGGTGGCCGACACGGAAGAGCTGGTCTCGCTAACAGTGCTGCTTGCCTCAGTACTAGCCGAATCATCGGAGGAGCAACCGGCCAGCACAAGGACGCTGGCGGCACCCGCGGCTACGAGAGCATCTAGTGGTCGAATATTCTTTGCCATGGTTGAGCTCCTTTGTTGTTGGTGTCAATCAATCTATGACCTCAGCCTAACAACGCTCCCCCAGCGTCACCAGGACTTATCGCCCTCGGCGAACAGAGATAGTCCAGCCAGCCTCACCGGTCTGCTCGAAATTGGTGACCTCGTGGCCATCCTTCGCAGCCCACCGCGGAATCGCATCCGTGGCCTGGGTGCAGTCGAATGGAATCACCAGCTCCTCGCCGATCTCAATCTTGCCAATCGCGTCCTTGGCCTCGATCAGCGGGAATGGGCACACCGCGCCGACGGTGTCGAGCTCGTAACGCCCGCCGCCCAGCGGCTTGAGCTTGCCGTCTTCCTGCTTTACGACGCTCCGGTCGAGCAACGCCACCGGCGCGACAGCAAAGGCACCTGCCAGAGGGGAGGCCTCGGTGCCAGCGGCACCGGCACCGGCACCTGCACTGTCGCTACCCGGCAGGGACACAGGCGAAGTAGCATCCGAAGTGACCGGAGCCGTTGCCGATACCGCCGTGTCGTTGGTGGTGGAAGGGGTGCTCGGGACGTCGTTAAGCGAAGGTGCGGACGGCTTCAGCCAAAGCTTTGCGGCGATAGCGACACCTGCGGCGATGGACGCCAGCGCAAGCCAACCCTGGTAGCTGAACAGCGAAGTCTGAACCATGCCATTGCCGACGGTGCAGCCGCCGGCCCATGCAGCGCCGACGCCCATGCAGATGCCGCCGACGACCGAGCGTGCGCCCTGGGTTGCGTCCGGGACGCGGAGGCGGAATTCACCGGAGGCCTTAGCCGCGATGAAGGAGCCAACGAGGATGCCGAGGACGAGGAGGACGCCCCAGTCGAAACGCTCAGTGTCACCAGTAACAACGTAGTTGGCAAGGTTGGAGGACGGAGTCGTGATGCCGAGGCCGTCGTTGCGGCCGGTCGCGGCGGACAGCGGCCATGCGATAACGCCAAGCACACCAACGATGGCGGCGGTGGCGTACACGTGCCAGGCCTTTTCAGTCAGAATGTGCGCGAGACCGGACTTGCGCGGCGCCAGAGTCACCGGACGCGGGCCGGAGAATTCTTCACGCAGGTAGCGTACGGCGAAGTATGCCGTGACGGCGCTCAACGCGATGACCAGGGGCCAGATACTAATGCCCAGAGAGGCGTGGATGCTGGTCAGGCCGACGGTGCGGTCCTTCAGGGAATCCTGCAGGCCGTTGAGGAAGCCAGTCTTCATGGCAGCAGCGGATAGGGCGTAAAAGACCAGTGCGATCCAGGAGCCGATCAGGCCCTCACCGGAGCGGTACCAGGTACCCGAGGCACAGCCACCGGCCAGGACGATACCCAGCCCGAAGATAACGCCACCGACGATAACGGCCAGTGGTGCCAGCTCGTTGTATTCGGGAGTAATCACGCCGGCGCTGGTCAGTGCGGCCAGGCCGATGGCGTGGACGGAAATAACAATCAGCAGGGCGACAAAGCCGCGCCAGCTGCGCTGAGTGAAGATATCGCGCAAGAAGCCGGTGACGCAGAAGCGTCCTCGCTGCATAACAAAGCCGAGCACGGCGCCCAGCGCTAGTCCTGAGATGAGCATGAGAGTGTTTCTCCTAAATTTATGAGCCAGTCCGCCATCAAAGCCATAATGAACAGACCTGTCTATTAGTGGATTAGAAGCTACTCTACACAGCGAAAAAAGTCCAACTTAATGAAGTTTTCACAGGGTAGAACACCTGCCAATAGACAGACCGAACCGTATAGTTGCTGGTGAGAAGCGCAAGTTGTGGCAAGCTAAAACACTATGAGCGCACAGAATTCAGCCCTGGTTGGACACCAGCGACACCAGCGGCTCCTTGCGATGCGCTCGATACTCGACCTTCCTTTTACCCATGCTTTCGCCCTTGACCCTCAGGCGGTCATCGATATTTCCGGCGTGGCCCGCCTCAGCGAGCTCAATGCCAAAAATGTCGTGACAATCGACAGCTTGCGTTCACTCGCCCACACCAACACGCAGGACTTTTACGCCATCGATGACGCGGCAGAAGCTCTGGGCACCGCCTTGCGGATGGCAATTTCCTCCCGGCAGCTACTCTGGTTCAGCTCGCTGCCCGAAAGTGATGTGGACAAGGTACAAAACATCCTCGGCGGCGACATCGTTCATGTGGTGGGCCCGGAACTGGCCGTCGATAAGCTCGATGACAGTACCCTCGAGCTTCCAACTGCACTGAAGCAGCGCGGAGAACCACTGGTGCCCATCGCTATCTCGCCAAGCGAGCTGGTACAGGCCTGGGCACACGGCAGTCGCGTGCAGCAAAAACTGCTCGCTTACCTGCTGGAGGGAACAAATACGCTGGTCATGCAGCAAAAGGATCTGCATGCACTACGCAAAGTCGGGACCAAACTCATCGAGCGCAACCCCGTGTGGCGCCTGCTCTACAACCCGAAAGTGTTGGCCTACCTGGTGGTGATGGTCTACTCTTCGCTCCGCGCGCTACCTGTGGTTTTCGTCCCCGGATTCCACGGCAATGTCTGGGTGCTGTGGAGCATCGACATCATTACCGCTATCCCCTACACCTGGGGAATTGTCGAGATGATCACCGGCCGCTCATTCGGCCGAAGAATGCTGGGGCTCCTGATCACCGTAGTGACTTTCGTCTCGCCCTATGTCTATTTCTGGGCCAACGGACGCGATTATCCGGTGTGGGTCACCATCTTTGTCATTGCGTTAATTGTTGCAGCCTGCGCCGTCGAATACGTCCGCTGGCTGCGCGACCGCGCCATCTCCGCAATCCTGCGCCAACCACCCACCAACTGCCGCTAGCGACCGCTAAGCGAGCGCCGCACGCCGCCAATAATCAGCCAGGCACCGGCGGCAACGTTGACAGCCACAAGCCCGTGGATAGACGCCTTGCTTAACGACGCTGCCATCGTCTCACTTGCGATAAGCATGCCGGTCGAGACAATCCAGATGAACGTTGCGGCAATGTTGGCAATCCGGCCGCGTTCCACGCGGAATGGATGCGTGTAGTGCAGCGGCACCAACGTCATTGCGCTGAAGATAAAAATGGCAGAGATACACACCGCCATCGGCGCGTTCCATACCCACAGCAAGACCGCCACGATATTCCACGCGGCGGGGAAACCAACGAAGTAGTAGTCGCCGGACTTGGCGGCTTCGTTGGCATAGCAGAACATCGACGACACCAGGACCAAAATGATCAGGGCAATCGCCAACGGCCGTGGCCCCAGCGGCAGATACATAACCATGAAAGCCGCGGGTATGGCGGTCCAGGTGAGATAGTCGACGATATTGTCCACCACTGCGCCGTTAAACCACGGGACGACTTCCTTGATGTGATGCTTACGCGCCATATTGCCGTCGACACCATCGACGACGAGGGCAATGCCCAGCCAAAACCACATCCAATGTGGGCGGCCCTCCAACAGTGCGACCGCAGCCAGCGTTGCCCACACCAAACCGGTCAGCGTAAAGGCATGCACAGCCCAGGCGATGACATGCTGGCGCCGGGTGAAGCGGGTGAAGGTCGCGGCGGTGCTGGCAGTATCGGCGCAGGCAGTATCTGGCCCACTGGCGGCACTAGAACTGGCATTGTCGGAGCGGGTAGTAGCGTTCACGGCAGATGTCCTTTAGAGAACAAATGCGCACAACTGCAAACCTTTATCGCAGTTGTGCGCAGAGTCGATTTTTTCAATCGGTGAGTATAACGGCCGATGGGTCGTTTTCCCGTATTTTTACTCGGGCTTGTTCCGAGTTATTTAACGACGATCCTCGAACCAACCGGTAACAGCCGGTGCTGTGTTCTCGTAGACCAGCTTGGCTTCGGTGTACTCCTCCAGGCCGGTCGGGCCCAGCTCACGGCCAATACCGGACTGACCAAAGCCACCCCACTCGGCCTGTGGCAGGTAGGGGCCAAAGTCGTTGATCCAGACGGTACCGTGACGCAGCTCGCGGGAAACGCGCTCAGACACCTCGCGGTTGGATGACCACACCGCACCGGCCAGGCCGTATTCGGTGTCGTTGCCAATCTCGATGGCCTCGTCAACCGTGGTGAAGGTCTCCACCGTCACTACCGGGCCAAAGGCTTCGTCGTGGACGCAGTCCATATCGCGGGTGACCTGGTCAATCACGGTTGGGAGGTAGAAGTAGCCGTCGGCAAGCGAGGCGGAACCATCGGCGGTGGTACCTGCGGCGATCTCGCCGCCTACGCGCACACGAGCGCCCTGCTCACGAGCTCGATCGACGTATGCCGCGACCTTATCCAAGTGCTGCTTCGAAATCAGCGCACCGGTCTCGGCCTTCTCGTCGAGCGGACCGCCGAGCTGGATGTGTCCGGCGCGCTCGACCAGATCGTCGACAAACTTCTCGGCGATGGACTCCTCCACAATCAAGCGAGCGCCCGCCGAGCACACCTGACCGGAGTGCAGGAACGCAGCATTGAGGGCATTGTCCAAAGCGGCTTCGTAATCGGCGTCGGCGAAGATGATGTTCGGGTTCTTGCCGCCGAGCTCAAGCGCGACCTTCTTCACAGACTTAGCCGCTTCACCAGCAATAATCTTGCCAGTGACAAGACCGCCAGTGAAGGAGACCATGTCCACCTTCGGATGCGAGGACAGCGGTGCGCCCGCTTCGGCACCAGCTCCGGTAATGAGGTTGGCAACGCCCGCCGGAACACCCAGATCATCGATGACGTGCATGAGTAGAATTGCTGTGTGCGGAGTCAGCTCCGCCGGCTTGAGCACAAAGGTATTGCCCGTGGCCAGCGCCGGTGCGACCTTCCATGCGGTCTGCAGCAGTGGGTAGTTCCACGGCGTAATCAGACCACAGACACCGACGGGCTCACGCACAAGACGCGCGACGACGGACGGGTCATCCGCATCCACGAGACGACCGGCATCATTGCCTGCAAGCTTCCCGAAGTACTCAAAGCAGGCGATGATGTCATCCATATCGGCTGCCGCCTCTGGCAGGCGCTTACCGGTATCCATGGCCTCTGCCCAGGCAAATTCGTCCTTGCGCTGCCTGATGGCAGCACCGATGTCGAGTACCAACTTGCTGCGCTCAGCTGTGCTCCAGGATGCCCAGGAACCTTCTCCGGTACGTCGGAAAGCAGCGTCGGCGGCGGCGATGGCGCGCTCGGTGTCGGTGGCGTCTGCTTCCGCGACCTCGGCGATGAAAGAGCCGTCGGCCGGGCACTCGATGGTGCGAGTGTTGCCAGCGGCTGCAGCGGACCAGGTGCCGTTGATAAACAGCGTGGTGGCCCCTTCGTGAGATTTGGCGGTCTCGGGTGCGAGAGCCTTATCAGTAGTGGAAGGCTTAAAGGTCATTTAGGAATCCTCCTTGGCGTAGTCATCAGACCATTCGCGGACAGGTTCGGCATTATCGGACAGATCTGAGGTGCCCGGGAGATCAGACTGCATATGCAGGAACTCCAAGTGCCGTTCGTAGAGGTCGAGGACGTCGGAAATCAGCTGCTCTTGGGTGTAGCCATAGACGTCGTAGCCGAGCGAGCCGGTAAGCGTGAAGACCTCGAGACGGTAGTAGTAAATATCAGCATCACTGTCCAGGTGTACCAGGCCAGCGAAAGACGGCGTCAAGTGTTCAACCGGATAGACCTGGTAGCGGAAGCTCATCTCCTCGCCGAAACCGACCTGCAGGTCAATCTGGTCGATGCCAACTTCTTCTGCTGGTTCACGGTGCAGCGTCACTTCGCCGCCACGGTCCCTGATAGCTTCTGCCACCTGTTCAAGCGCGGGCTGTACCACTCGGTCGAGGTAGCGCATGACTGGCTTCTTACCCGGGAAGGACATGGAGCGGGCAAGTCGCTTACGCCAGTCGCCCTGTTCGCCATCTACGGCGCGGCCCGACATCGCCCCATGGAGGGCCCGACGTGTCGAATCCTGTTGCAACAGCTCCAGTCGCAGCGACTTAAACAGGCCATACATCACCAGATAGATGACAAAGGCGAACGGCAGGCCCATCACAATCGTCGCGGACTGCAGTGTCGGAATACCGCCGACGTAGAGCATCGCGATGGTCAGCACACCGACCACGACAGCCCAGAAAATACGGGTCCACTTCTTACCGTCCTGCTGTGTGTCGGTGATCTTCGAAGTGAAGTTACTCATCACCAGTGCTGCCGAGTCAGCCGAGGTGATGTAGAGCAGCAGACCGATCAGGGAGGCGACTGCCGCCACCAACATCGGTGCCGGGTACTGCTCTAGCAGAAGGTAGAAGGCGCGCTCCGGGTAATCCAATGCAGTCTGCCCAAACTCCGAATCGCCACCGATAACCAGGTCCAGAGCCGAGTTACCGAACACCGATACCCACATCAGAACGAAGAGGAATGGAATGGTCAGCGTGCCGACGACAAACTGACGCAGACTACGGCCACGGGAAATGCGAGCCAGGAACAAACCGACGAACGGTGCCCAGGCCACCCACCAAGCCCAGAAGAACAGGGTCCAGGAGTTCAACCATTCCTGCGCTCCGGAGAACGCGTAGGTATCCATAGTCATGGACGGGAACTTCGAGACGTACTCACCGACGTTCATCACCAGTGCGTCAAACAGGAACGCGGTGCGGCCGGTAACCAGGATGTAGAGCATCAAGCAGATGGCCAGGCCAACGTTGAGCTCCGAGAGACGACGAATTCCCTTGTCGACACCGGAAACTGCGGAGGCGATAGCCACCGATACGGCCACGACGATTAGAGCGATCTGCCAGGACGTACTCTCATCCACCCCGAACAGCACACGCAGGCCGTAATTCAGCTGGACGACGCCGATACCCAGCGAGGTTGCGACACCGAAAACGGTACCCAGCATCGCCGCGATTTCGACCGCTTCACCAGCGGGGCCGTGGATGCGCTTGCCGATAATCGGATAGAGCGCCGAACGAATGGTCAGCGGCATGTTCAGGCGATACGCGAAGTAGCCGAATGCCATACCCATCAGGGCGTAGAGTGCCCAACCGGTCACGCCATAGTGGAAGAGCGTGAACACCACTGCCTGACGTGCAGCTTCGATGGTCTCCGCGTCTCCGGTCGGCGGGCCATAAAACTGTGCCACCGGCTCCGCTACCGAGAAGAAGAGCAGGTCAATGCCGATACCCGCCGCAAAGAGCATAGAGGCCCAGGAGAACAGACCAAACTGAGGCTTGGCGTGATCGGGGCCGAGCTTAATCTGTCCCGTTCGCGAGATAGCGACGTAGAGCATGAAGAGCACTGCCACCGTCGCGGTCACAATATAGAACCAGCCGAAGTTCTTCGATACCCAGGCGACAATGCCAGCTAGGGTGTCCGCTGCATTGTCCGGGGCAAAAATAGCCCACAGGGCAATGGCAAGAATGCCAACACCTGAAATAATAAATACAGGCCAGTTGACCTCAGGCTCGGAGGTCACACTCGCTTGCGCTTGTTGTGGAGGGGCCGACTGCGATCGCTGCATTCCTTGCGACGATCCAGATTTTTCCTCCGTTACCTTCTCAGTTGGCGGAGTATCAGACATAGGAAAATCCTTCATATTCGGGAACTAACCCAGCATACCTAGTTTGAATAATCCCTCAAGTTTAAGAATCGATTCAGAAGAATTCTCCAATACCAACATCAACACCTTCACCTGCATATTTACCCAGTTTTCAAGGCGTTTAAAATCATTCCAACTGGAATTGAATACCAATTGTGTGGCATTCTATATAGGTGAAGGGGATTTGAGATACGCCTCCGGCCACTTATTCCAATATCAATATATAGGGCCCGCCTTTAAATATTACTTGGGGCTTATCGGGGCTTATCACAGTCCTTGAAAACCATTCCGATATACATCGGCAAACAACCTACGGAGGTACACCAGAACATGGGAGCTTTCCCGGCTGTCTTCAACTTCGGTAAAAAGAATGGCAACACCACAGTCGAACACCGCGACGTCGTCATCGTTGGCGCGGGCTCTGCCGGCTCTGTGCTGGCTAACCGGCTGTCCGCAGACCACACTCAGCAGGTGCTCGTACTCGAGGCCGGCCGCATGGACTCCCTCTGGGATCTCTACATTCACATGCCTTCGGCGTTCTCCTTCCCAATCGGTAACAAGTACTACGACTGGAAGTACGAATCCGAGCCGGAACCGGAGATGAACGGTCGCCGCATCTACCACGCCCGCGGCAAGGTCGTCGGCGGCTCCTCCTCCATCAACGGCCAGATCTACCAGCGCGGTAACCCCATGGACTACGACAAGTGGGGCGACACCAAGGGGCTAGAGAACTGGGGCTGGAACCACGTTCTGCCTTACTTCAAGCGCATGGAAAATGCACTCGGCTCCGACAAGGACGACCCGCGCCGTGGCCACGACGGCCCACTGCGCATGAAGCGCGGTCCGGCCGATTCTCCGCTGTTCAAGGCCTTCTTCAGGTCTGTTCAGCAGGCTGGCTACAACTACACTCCGGACGTCAACGGCTACCGCCAGGAGGGCTTCGGCCCCTTCGACGCGAACATCGACAAGGGCCGTCGCCTCTCCGCTGCCCGCGCATACCTACACCCAGCCCTGCAGCGTCCAAATCTGGAGCTCCGCACCCGCGCAGAAGCCACCCGCATTCTCTTCGAGGGCACCAAGGCCGTCGGCGTGGAGTACGCCTGGAAGGGGCGCACACGTCAGGTGCGAGCAGACAAGGTCATCCTCTGCGGTGGCGCTTTCAACTCTCCGCAGCTGCTCGAGGTCTCCGGCATTGGCGATGAGAAGGTCTTGAATGCCGCCGGAGTGAACGTCGTCAAGCACCTGCCTGGCGTCGGCGAGAACCTGCAGGACCACCTGGAGGTCTACATTCAGTACAACGCCACCCAGCCGGTGTCTTCACAGCCGTACCTGGAGAAGTGGCGTTGGCCGTTCATTGGCCTGTGGTGGCTGCTCACCCACAAGGGCCCGGTGGCAACGTCGCACTTCGAGGGTGGCGGTTTCGCGCGCTCCAACGACAACGAGCCCTACCCGAACCTGATGTTCCACTTCCTGCCGCTGGCCATGCGTTACGACGGCACGAAGATCGATAGCCCGCACGGTTTCCAGTTCCACGTTGGTCCGATGTACTCGGATGCCCGTGGCCATGTCCACATCACCTCCTCGGACATCAAGGTCAAGCCGTCGATTCTGTTCAACTACCTGTCCACTGATCAGGACCGCCGTGAATGGGTCGAGGCTGTGAAGGTCTCCCGTAAGCTGCTGGACACTCCGGCAATGAAGGAGTACACCGACGGCGAGATTTCCCCGGGTGCAGATGTGCAGACCGACGAGGAGATTCTCGAGTGGGTCCGCAAGGATGCCGAGACCGCACTGCACCCATCCTGCACCTGCAAGATGGGACCGGCCTCCGACGAGATGGCCGTGGTCGATCCGGAAACCATGCAGGTTCACGGCACCGAGGGCCTCTACGTGGTTGACGCTTCGGTCATGCCGGGCATCACCAACGGCAATATCTACGCACCGACCATGATGATTGCCGAAAAGGCTGCTGACCTCATCGCCGACAAGACTCCGCTGGCACCGCAGGACATTCCGTTCTACCGCGCCGGCCAGGGCATGCCGCTGGATCCACCGGAGAACAATAAGTAGTTCTTGAGGCGGTAGCGGGTAGCGCGGAGTCTATTGCGCAACGCCGTTCGTCGGCATTGGCCGGGTTCTCCCACATGGGGGAATCCGGCCTTAGTGTTACTCTCGCCCTATGAGCAGCACAACCTCGCAATCACCCGAAAACCTACGACGCTCATCAATCATCTTGGCTCCGATGGCCGGTGGTCCATCCACGCCCGAACTCGTCGCTGCAGTTTCCAATGCTGGTGGGGTTGGCACGCTTGCCGCCGGCTATCTCACTGTTGAAAAGCTCACTGAACAGGCACGGCAGACGTGCGCACTGCTTGACGACGGCAAAGGTTTCGGCATCAACCTCTTCTGCCCCAACACGGCTGACGCCGGTGGCGGAACCTCCGAGGAGGGGCTTGCGCAGTGGACCACGTTTCGCGGCCACTTAGCACCGGCAGCAGACCACTTCGACATCGACTTGCCCGATGCTCCGACCTGGTCAGATGACTACTTCTCGGCGAAAGTCGAGGCAATTCTCGCTGATGATTTTCTGCCCAACCCCGACGCGCTGGAGTTCGTCTCCTTCACCTTTGGCTATCCAGATAAAGAGGTCATTGCTCGGGTAAAGGAATCTGGCCGCAAAGTGGTGCTGAATGCGACCTCAATTGAGGGGGTGCGGGCGGCGGCTGCAGCCGGCGCTGATCGCATTGTTCTGCAGGGATTAGCTGCGGGTGGACACCGCGCATTCGTGAAGGGCAAGGACTCGTCCGACAACATTGGGGCCTCTGTAGAGAAGCTCGCCCAAGCAGTCACCGAGGCGAGTGCAGTTACCGATGCACCCATCATCGCCGCTGGTGGGGTGGGTAACCGAGAGGACGTCGTCAAGCTTTTGGGTGCTGGTGCGACAGCTGTACAAGTTGGCACACGGTTCCTCACCACCGCAGAGGCGGGTACGAAGGAGACGCACCGACGGGCATTGCGTGAGCTCACGGAGCGCGGCACCGTTTTGACCCACGCCTTTTCCGGCAAGCCCGCGCGGGCAATTGAGAACACGTTTACCCGGGAGTTTTCTAGGGTCGCGCCGGAACTTTATCCGCAATTGCACTACTTGACCACGCCAATCCGTGGTACCGCGAATCAGGCCGGCGATCCAGAATATCTCAACTTATGGGCGGGTATTGCTTTTTCTCAGTGCGAGAACCAAACTGCGGGCGAGGTTGTTGCGGAGCTTTCCGGCTCAGCCGAGTAATACGAAGCCACCGAAGCTACAAACAGCACAATGACCAGCCCCGGGCATACATCGTGGCTGGTCATTCGGCTTTATTTGTGACGATGGCTTTTATGCCGACGGCGCAGTTGTGGCGTTAGGCGTCGAGCAGCCAATCGTTCGGGCTGAACAGCTCGAAGTGAACGTTATTGCGGTCAATACCGCGATCGGCGAGCTGCTGGCGAATGGCCTGCAGGAAACCATTGCCACCACAGAGGTAGAACTGAGCACCCTCCGGCAGCTCCGTATCAGCCAGATTCATCAAATCCGGCTCGTACCACACCTGCTGGCGGGCATTGGCTAGCGCAGAGACTGCGTTATTGCGTTCTGCACGCAGTGCGTCGGTGTTCTCGGCGCGGTCCGCGTGGAGGACGACAACATCACGCTTAGAGTCGGCGGCCACCAGGGCATCCAGCATGCCGATCATGGGGGTGGCGCCAATACCTGCGGAAATGAGCACTACCGGGTCATCGGACTTTGCATCCAACACCAGGTCACCTGCAGGCAGAGAAATTTCGATGGCATCGCCCGACTGCACCTTTTCCCACAGCTGTGTGGAAACTTCGCCAGCCGGCAGGTCCTCGGAGGCATCGACACGACGAACCGCGAAGGTCAGAACAACTTCCTCGCCGCCGACCAGAGAGTATTGCCGTAGCTGGCCGGCGCCGTCCGGCATGGTCTGGCGCACAGAGATGTACTGTCCTGGGAGGTAGGAAACGGGGGTTTCGTCGTCAAGCTTGACGGAGAACACTGCGACGTCATCACCGCGCTCTTCACGGGAGACGACGTGAGCGGCGCGGAAGACATCGCCTGCTTCGACACCGAGGTCGTCATAGAGCCCCTTCTCGAAGTTGATGAGAACACGCTCCATCTCCAGGTAGACGGCATCCCACGCATCGCGGACAGCTCCCTGAAAGACCTCTGGGGTGAGGATTTCCTCGATGGCATCGAAGAGGTGCTTGTGTACGATTGGGTACTGCTCCGGCTTGATACCAACGGAGATGTGCTTGTGGCCGATGCGGGAAAGCAGTTCTTCCGGGGCGGGAGCATCTGGGTCGACCAGGGTAGCTGCGAAGGTAGCGACGGATGCCGCCAGCGCCTTCTGCTGAGCACCCTGCTTCTGGTTGCCGCGGTTGAAGGTATCGGCAATGAGCTCCGGGTGAGCAGCGAACATCCGGTTATAGAAGTTCGGCGTGATTTTCTCGATGTTGGCACCGACAACGGGCAGGGTTTGGGTGATGACTTCAGCCTGCTCTGGGGTCAGGCCGTTCTTGTTGACATTCAGGTTTGGCATGACTTCACAATAACACCATATTGCGCATTCCGTTTGCGTATTATCACCCAATGGTGTCCCTAACTACTCTATGCGGTTGAGTTTTACCCGTCTTGAACTGCACAAATGGCAATGTCGAAAACTTCACCAGAAAACTTCGACAGCACCATTTTTAGCTTTTTCAACCCGCGGTCAGGCCTTCAGCTCTGCACCTAAACCGGACGAATATTGAGCTGGGTACTCCCCTGCGGACCGCCTCCCTCGGGGCGATTGGCATCCACACCATTAGCCGATTTGGGCGGAATGAGATCAGCAATCAACACTGGATCCAGTGCGGCAAAGAACGCCTCCTGCGCAGCCGCTAACTTGCCACGCAACAGGCACGTCGGCAGTAATGGGCAGTCAGTGCCGACACAATCGACGACCTCGTTGTTTTCCAAAGTGCGCAGCAGCTTGCCGACGGATTTTTCCGTAGCCGACTCGCGCAGATAGATGCCACCATTGCGCCCCTTGACCGCCTCCAAGAAGCCGAGCTCCACAAGTCGTGAGACAACCTTGGAAACATGCGCGCGAGACGCATTGAGAGACTCCGCCACCTCGGCAGCGGTGTACTTGCGCCCCGGCTCCCCCATCGCCATCAAAGTGATGACACGCAGGCTCAAATCAGAGAAAAGCGTTAATTGCATTGCGTGTCACCCTTCATCGTTGTACTGCACAAACCACCCCCTTGCCAGCCACTTCGGGCAACAAGGGGGTGGTTCTAGGTTCTAGCTTTTAGCAAGGCTAGCTAGCAAGATCTTAGTCCTGCAGGCTCTTCTCGATACGGGCCTTCAGAGCCTCGAACTCGTCCCAGACCTCCTGCGGAACGCGGTCGCCGAGGAACTTCAGCCACTCCTCGTTGTCCGGGAGGTCACCCTGCCACTTAGCAGCCGGTGCCTTCAGGGCTTCCTTGACATCGGCGAAGTCGATGTCCAGGCCAGTCAGGTCCAGGTCCTCTGCCTTAGCGGTGTGACCAACAACGGTCTCCTTGGCGCCAACACGGCCCTCAATGCGGTCGATGATCCACTTGAGAACGCGAGAGTTGTCACCGAAGCCCGGCCACAGGAAGCGGCCGTCTTCGCCACGGCGGAACCAGTTGACCAGGAAGACCTCTGGCATCTTGTCGCCGCCCTTGGCGCCCATGTCGATCCAGTGCTGCAGGTAGTCACCGACGTTGTAGCCAATGAACGGCAGCATTGCCATCGGGTCGTGACGCAGGGAGCCGACCTTGGCCTCAGCGGAAGCAGCGGTCTGGCCGGAAGCCAGGGTTGCACCGATGAAGGTTGCGTGGTTCCAGGACAGTGCCTGGGTTACCAGCGGCACAGTGTCCGGGCGGCGGCCACCGAACAGGATGGCGTCGATCGGGACACCCTGCGGGTCGTCGTACTCCGGTGCGGCGACCGGGCACTGCGAAATCGGGGTGCAGTAACGGGAGTTCGGGTGCGAGGACAGCTCGTCGGAATCCGGAGTCCAGTCATTGCCCTTCCAGTCAATGAGGTGATCCGGCTTGCCTTCCACGCCTTCCCACCAGACGTCACCATCGTCGGTCAGTGCGACGTTGGTGAACAGGGTGTTACCGGCCTCCATGGTCTTCATGGCGTTCGGGTTGGAGGAGTAGTTGGTGCCCGGCGCAACACCGAAGAAGCCGTTCTCCGGGTTAACAGCGTACAGGCGACCGTCCTCACCGAACTTCAGCCATGCAATGTCGTCGCCGACGACCTCGGCCTTCCAGCCCTCGATGGTCGGAGTCAGCATAGCCAGGTTGGTCTTACCACATGCAGACGGGAATGCAGCGGCGATGTGGTAGGCCTTGCCCTCCGGATTAGTGAGCTTCAGGATGAGCATGTGCTCAGCCATCCAGCCCTCTTCCTTGGCCATGACCGAAGCGATACGCAGTGCGTAGCACTTCTTGGCCAGGATGGCGTTTCCGCCGTAGCCGGAACCGTAGGACCAAATCTCCTTGGTCTCCGGGAACTGGGTGATGTACTTCTCATCGTTGCACGGCCATGCAACGTCCTCCTGGCCCTCCTCCAGCGGAGCGCCAACGGAGTGCAGAGCGTGGACGAAGTCTCCGTCCGGGCCAATCTTGTCCAGGGCATCCTGACCCATGCGGGTCATGATTCGCATAGAGAGAACCACGTACTCCGAGTCGGTCAGCTGAACACCCAGCTTCGGCTCCGGGTCGGTGATCGGACCCATGCAGAACGGAACGACGAACATGGTGCGGCCCTTCATGGAACCGCGGTAGTGCTCGGTCATTTCCTTCTTCAGCTCGACCGGATCCGCCCAGTTGTTGGTCGGGCCAGCGTCCTCTTCCTTTTCAGAAGCGATGAACGTGCGGGACTCCACACGAGCAACGTCCTTCGGGTTAGAGCGGGCAAGGAAAGAGTTCGGGCGCTTTTCCTCATTCAGCTTGATAAGAGTTCCCTTATCAACCAGGTCCTGGGTAAGGCGGTTCCACTCTTCTTCCGAGCCATCAGCAAAGACAACCTTGTCTGGCTGGGTCAGTTCTACGACCTCAGCAATCCAGCGCAGCAGTTCGGAGTTCTCGGTCGGGGCCTGGCCCTCGAGACCAGGAATAGAAGGTGCGGACATCAGTTCTCCTGACTCATTGATTCGCGTCTTAATTTAAGGCTACCGGGGGATACCGAAAGTTGCCGGGCCCCACATCGACAATCTGCTCGTTCCCGCATTTACAAGCCGTTACATCACAGCTTTACAACAAATAATTTTCCTCGCCCCATTCTTGCGACCTGTTCATTTACGGCCATAACCAGTGAATAAGGCCAGCCTCACCACATAAATTGACAACCATTAACCCTTTGGGTGCAGTTACCCCCATTTGTAAGCAACCGAGACACGGGTACCCCCGCGCACCGTGGTTCCAAAGTCGTTAGTCCCAGCTGCCCCGAGCGGATTGCTCCCATGAGTACGCATCCCACTTCCCCGCGGCTGATGCCGGTTCCACTGCTGCTTCGCCCATCGCGTCAGCAGCCCTCACATCATCACTGCTCCAAGACTCCCAAGTGCCGTCAAAACGGACCGTCGTAACGTGATCCACCGTGCCGTCACCGTCCAGATCTGAATAGATTGACAACCCGGAATCGTCGGCAAGCGTAATTGACCCCTCGTCGTCGCCGAGGTCGTACAGCTGCCCATCGACCTCCACAACCAGCCCGGCGCCACCAACGTCCGCCGACTGCCCATCAATCGGTGTCGCCGCCTCCAAACCACACGGAGTAGCGAGCGAACGCGCCTCCACCCCGCCATCGGACGCGGGTTGATCGGAAAAGTACTGCAGTAAAGAAAACTCATCCATCGTAATATCCCCCTATTTCTCTTCGCTGTCACAGCTATCGTGCAGGCGTTCCGGTGTACTCCGCCAGCTGCTCTATTCGCCATCCCGGACCCCGCGCACCAAGGGCCTCACGCACCGTCATCTCCACGGACTGTGTCCATCTTCGTCGCAGATGGGCAAGGTAATTTGCCCGCCACTGCGCGGTGCGTTGGCGTGCGTTACGACGAATCGTTGCGCCCACCGCCACCACCGCAACACCGAGGCCTATTGCAAGTGCGACCAGCTGCGCCGCAAGCGTCGGCACCCCAATCCACATCAGCAATCCGTGGACGATCCGCACTGCACCGACCGCCACGCCAAGCGATGCCACCGCCACCAGAGCGTCCATGGCATAACTGGGGCGAGCCGGGCTTGCTGGAGCGGGCACTGAGACTTCCACACGAAGACCCAATTCGTCGCCACACCGCTGTTGCAGCCACGTCGCTGCGACCTCGGCACGACCCTGAAGTTCCGCCTGATCACCTGCGGAGCCGTCAGCCACTTCCTGGAGTGCATCCTGCACTGCACTCTCAGCTGCCAACTGCATCTTCCGCTGCAATCGCGCCGCCGCCCCGGCTCCGCGCGATCGCTCCTGTGCCAGCTGAGCTCGCACATTTCGAGCCCGGCGCGCACTCAGTGTTTCCCCCGGGTTTCTGGGCGGGCCTTCTGCCAGCAGAACCAGGGTTCTGGCCATCCTCTCGTCCAGCGCTCCCATCGGGATTGTGCTGTCGATTTCCTGACGCCAGGCCTCGGCATACTCACCATTGCCAATCAGGCCAACTGCAACACGGCCGGTGGCTTGGCTAATTGCTGCAATCGTGCTGACGCACTCCCGCGTGGGCTGCACCTCGCTGTCTGCAACATAGAGCACGACGGCGCTGCGTTTATCCACGAACTCCAGGCGACGTGGCGGAGTCGCAGTATCAACAATCTGCGAGAATTCCGCGCGGTCCGCTGCGTCCCCGGCTTTGGTGACAAGAAGCGGTGGCTGCTCAGACCCCTCCGCCGAGACCGGGAGTGGCTCAACTACGTCCGGTGCTGCCATAACAGCTCCTCCAGGCTGTCTCTAGCCGCGGGAAAGGCCGCCGCGATCTCAGTCAACTGCACCGCGAGTAGCCTGTCATCATCGCGTGATCCGCCTTTCGCCCCGTGGCGTTCAGCAATCTTCCGCAACGCGGAGCTGAACAAAAAGGTGTGTTCAGCTGTCTCGTTTGTGGTGATGTCGCAATACTCGTCGGCAAGCGAATGGCGAATCGGTTGTTGCTCGATGACCAGCGCGACAGGGACGGACAGCTTGTCGGCCAGCTCCGCGTGACATTGCGAAAACGCCTCGCGCACAGCGGTTTCGCGCACGCCCCTGCGCAATCGCGCGCAGATTATCGATGGCCGTTTCTCACGCTCAAGCGCCTTGGCGACGCATACCTCCGCACCGCTCGTGTGTGTGGTGTCCGAGTGCGTGACCTGCCGTTCTGACAGCCAGTCCACCACAGCGGCGCGCAACGACGACGATGTAGATCCTGTTGACGGCTGTGTTGTTTCCGTGACGTCAGTTGCGGAAATAAGGTCCATCCGGCCTAGTCCCCTCCCATAAATCCCCTGCGTGGTTTAGTTAAAAACCTGCGTAACCCCCATACGGCCCGTGGGCCAGAATCCGCGCCCTGAAACACTGCACTAGGCAGACCCCAAGCACCGCTTCAACCAACGAATAAGCGCGGCTTCGCGTTCAGCCTACAGCGGACCGCGGATTCGGCAAGTCGACAAAACAACTTGTCCCGCCATGCCGCCAGTTCGGGACGACGCGGCATCGTCAACCGAAGTGAAACCGCCAGGACAACAACAAAAATCCTAGGGGCAATGATTGGATAGTTGACCGTTGTCGTGGACAATAGGGAGCGTGACTACTTCTGATTTTTCTGAAAATATCGAACAGCCTGCGGTTTCGCGGGAATCTGAACCATTGCCAACACAGGGCGACAAGCAGACGGAACAATCGCATGAGCGCCAGCCGAAGAAGGGCGAATTGCCTGCAGGTCGTCCGGAAAAGACCCAATTCGACGACGGTCTTGACTACCCGCGCATCGGCAATCTGTCCTTCCGCCGCGGCACTTTGACCCCCAACCAGGAAAAAATCTGGGAAGACAACTGGGACACTTACGGCAAGGTCCTCTCCGACGAAGTTATTGACGTGGAGGAATGGTTCGGCCGCAAGGGCCCGACCATCGTCGAGATTGGCTGCGGCACCGGCACATCCACCGTGGCTATGGCTCCGCAAGAACCGGACCACAACATCATCGCCGTTGAGCTCTACCGCCCTGGCCTGGCGAAGCTGCTCTCCGCCACCGTGCGCAATGAGGTGTCGAACATCCGCATGGTCCGCGGCGACGGCGTTGAGGTTTTGCAGCGCATGATCGAGCCGGAGTCGCTGGCCGGCGTGCGCCTGTTCTTCCCGGACCCGTGGCCGAAGGCACGCCACCACAAGCGCCGCATTGTACAGTCCGGCACGTTGCGCCTGATTTCTTCGCGCCTGAAGCCCGGCGGCATTTTCCACGCCGCCACCGACCATGCGGACTACGCAGAGTGGATCGAGGAGCTCCGCGAGGTCGAGCCGACGCTCGAGCCTATCGACTGGCCCTGGCCGGAATCCCCCATGCTTCTCGACCGACCGACGACCAAGTTCGAAGCCCGCGGCCTGAACCTCGACCACGACATCCACGAGTTCATCTGGCGCAAGAAAGAGGCATAGGAACATGAGCACTACCCAAAACACCTCTGCCAGCTACAACACCACCGAGACGCACCCCACCGCACTGCTCGTGTGGGATGCCCCGAACTTGGACATGGGGCTCGGCGCCATTTTGGGATCCCGCCCGACCGCCGCACACCGCCCGCGCTTCGACGCCGTGGGCAAATGGCTTATCGACGAAGCCGAGCGCGTATCCCACAACATCGGTTCCGATGTCCTCCCCGAGGCCACGGTATTCACCAACGTCAACCCGGGCTCAGCGGAGATTGTCCGCCCCTGGGTCGAGGCTCTGCGCAATGTCGGTTTCGCGGTCTTCGCAAAGCCGAAGATCGAAGAGGACACCGACGTTGACCCGGACATGATTGCGCACATCCAACGGCGTTACGACGAGGGCGTGTTGCGCAGTGTCGTCGTTGCGTCCGCCGATGGCCAGAATTTCCAGGAGCTGCTGGAAAAGCTCGCATCCGAGGGGATTCGGGTAACCGTCATCGGTTTTCACGAGCACGCTTCCTGGGCGCTGGCCTCCGATGCGATTCGCTTCGTTGACCTGGAGGAAATCAAGGGCGTCTTCCGCGAGCCGCTACCGCGTATCGATCTCGACCGCCTGCCTGATGGCGGTGCGTGGCTGCAGCCGTTCCGTCCGCTCACGTCGTTGCTCAAGGAGCGCGACGGCAAGAACGACGACTAGGGAGACCACCGCGGCGACGTCTAGGGAGACGAACAGGAAGACGAACAGGCTTCTTATTTATGTCACGACTTAAAAAAGTCCTCAAAACCGGCAATTCGAGCTGGCTACGATCGATAATCCTCGTGGCCCTCGTGATTGCCGGTATCGTCTTGACGGTAAGAAACTGGGACAGCGTCGTCCAGGGGCTCCAAATCCTTGCGGATGTCGACGCTAAGTGGCTGTTCATCGCCATTTTTTCCGTGGCTTTTTCGCTCTACGCGATGGCGGAAGTGATGCGTCTGCTGTTGCGGGCTGGAGGCGTAAAAGCAGCCACTCGCCGTAGCACCAATGCGCTAACCCTCGCATCCAACGCGTGGGCGGTCACCGTTCCCGGTGGTGCCGCATTCTCCACGGCGCTGCAGATTAAGCGCATGATGCAGTGGGGCGCATCCGCGGTCCTTGTCAGCTGGTTCGTGCTTTTTTCGGGCGCGTTGTCGTTTTTAGGTCTGGCATTTCTGGGGCTTGGCAGCCTCTTCTTCGTCGGACAGGGTGGCACGACCGCAGTGCTCATCGCTATGGCAATTGCGGTTTTACTAGCCACCATTTTGCTGTGGCGGATTTCGCAGAACCCGGCTTTCCTCAACAAGGCAGGTGCATGGTGTCTACGTGTCTTTAACAAGATTCGAAAGAAGCCCGCGGACACCGATGTCGACCGACTTGAAGAGTCCGTCAAACAGCTGACCAGCGTGAAGTTGCCCGTACAAACTTTGGCCCTTTCCTTCACCTGGTCCTTTATCAACTGGGTCGCGGAAATCGTCTGTCTCTACGCCGCCATCCGGGCCGTTGGTGTCGATGACATCTCCGCTACGAAGGTGCTGCTGGCCTTCGTAACCGGCAAGCTCGCAGGTTTCATCCAGGCCACACCGGGCGGCATCGGCACTGTCGAGGCCGCTTTGACCGCGGCTCTCATCGCAGGCGGCACCACCGGCGCCGAGGCCTTTGCAGCGGTGCTGGTCTACCGCATCGTTTCCTTCGTCCTAGTGGCAATTGTGGGCTGGATTATCTACGCCCTCGGCTTCGACCACAAGGATCAGCCCGAGCATCAGCCAGTCGCTGACCGCTAATGGCTTCCTCGCCGCTGGTCGCTGGTCCCCCACCAATCTGAGGGGTCGCTAGACTAAGAAGCATGAACACACGCGTATCGACGTTCTTGATTGACATCCTCGCCATCTTTATTTTCGCCGTGTTAGCGCGCCTGGCTCACAACACTCCCGAGGATTCTTTTACCTTCATCAATATCCTCGATACCTGGTGGCCGTTCGCATTCGGTGTCCTCCTGGGCACCGCGCTGATTAAGAACGAGCCGAACCCGCGTGCAGTGAGTTCAGGCGCAATTGTGTGGCTCGGCACTGTCGTCGTCGGCCTAGCTGTGTGGGCCACCCGCAATTCGGCAGTCCCGCACTGGTCCTTCATTCTGGTTGCCTCAGTCATGAGCGCCTTGCTGCTGCTGGGTTGGCGAGCAGCGTCGAATGCGGTTGCTCGTAAGTCTCTGGACTAAGCCTTCGGACCCATCCCTAGCCCTTCGGTTTAGTTCACTGACTAAATCTGGTTTTTAATTTTTGCACTCCGCCTCGATAATTGAAGAATGGACAAATCTTCTGACGAGGCTCTCGGCAATCAACCAACTGCTGAGACCCAACGAACTCATAACCCCGCAGGGTCCAGCGAAGACCGTACCTTCATGGGCCAACCGTGGGGTCTCGCCAACCTCTTCGGCATCGAAATGTGGGAGCGCTTCAGCTTCTACGGCATGCAGGCCATCCTGGCTTTCTACATGTACTACGAGACCACTCAGGGCGGTCTCGGCCTGGACAAGGGTGCTGCTACCTCCATCGTCGGTGCTTACGGCGGTCTTGTCTACATGGCCGCACTCGTTGCCTCTCTGGTTGCTGACCGTATCCTTGGCTCGGAGCGGACACTGTTCTACTCCGCCATCCTGGTCATGTTTGGCCACATCTCCTTGGCATTCATCCCCGGCGTGATTGGCCTGGCTATTGGCCTTGTCTCCATCGCAATCGGCTCCGGCGGTGTGAAGACCAACGCACAGGTCGTGCTGGGTCAGCTCTACGCCAAGGACGACCCGCGTCGTGATGCCGGCTTCTCCATCTTCTACATGGGCGTCAATATCGGTGCCCTGTTCGGCCCACTGCTCACCGGCTGGATCTGGGGCATGAAGGGCTTCCACTGGGGCTTCGGCCTGGCCGCTATCGGTATGGCTGCCGGTCTGATTCAGTACATCCTGATGCGCAAGTCCACCATCGCCGAGGCTGGCCATGAGATTCCGAACCCGCTGCCGAAGAAGCAGTACCCGGTATGGATTGGCATCGCAGTGGTGATCACTGTTGTCTCGGTTACGCTGGTTTCCACCGGAATTGTTCCGGTCACGACTCTTTCCACTGTGGTCACAGTGATTGCACTGATCGCCGCTGTGGTGCTGTGGTGGCAGATGTACTCCTCGCCACTTACGACGGCTCCGGAGAAGACTCGCCTGATTGGCTTTATTCCGATGTTCGTCTCAGGCGTGCTGTTCTTCGGTATCTTCCAGCAGCAGTTCACGGTGCTGGCCATCTACTCAGATATCCGCCTCGACCGCGAGATCTTCGGTTGGGAAATGTCCCCGGCCTGGATTAACTCGATCAACCCGATCTTCATCATCGCCTTCTCGATGGTCTTTGCAGCCGCCTGGTCCAAGCTTGGTGACCGCCAGTGGTCCACCCCAGTGAAGTTCGGTGTCGCCAACATCATCATCGGTATCTCGCTGTTCTTCTTCATCCCATTCTCCGGTGGCGGTGAGAACTCCACTCCGCTGTATGCGATTATCTGGATTCTCTTCCTGTTCACCATGGGTGAGCTCATGCTGAGCCCGGTCGGCAACGCCCTTGCTACCAAGGTCGCTCCGGCAGCATTCCCGTCGCGCATGATGGCCGTCTGGCTGATGGCAGTCGCTATGGGTACTTCACTGGCAGGCACCCTGGCCGGCTTCTACAACTATGAGGATGCCGCTGCTGAGAACACCTTCTTCATCACCCTGGGTATCGCCTCGGTTGTCCTGGGCTTGATTCTGCTCGCACTGCGCAAGTGGATTGTCAAGGAGTTCGTCGACGTCCGGTAGGGCTGGCTCCGTAAGGCTGGCCCCCGCTCTGGCACAGCCCACGCCCACGCCCCTCCCCCTCCTCCCCACTTCACGACACCTATGTCACCTCATGCCGCCTCCACAGATGGCACGAGGTGACATAGGTGTCGTGAAGTGTTTTGGGTGGCCCTGAACATGCTTCGCCACAAACTTGCCACCAGCACAACCGCCATCCACAGATTTTTCCCACCTCCCCACCGGCTAAAATTGAGGCCATGTTTGCCATCATTACCGTCACCGGCGAGGATCACACCGGCATCATCGCCGCCGTCACCACTGCTCTGGCGGAGCAGGACGTCAACATCGTCGATGTTTCCCAGACCCTCATGGATAAATGGTTCACCATGATCCTGCGGGTGGAGTTCAACGAGAAGGCCACCCCTATCAGCACGCTGCAGGGTTACATGGATTCCGTCGGCAAGCGGGAGGGGCTTGTCATTCGAATCCAGTCTGAGGCGCTGTTCAACGCCGTCAACGAGATTTAAAGGGCGCGACCAGGATGGATTTCAACTTCGCGCAATCTAAGTTCCTCGACACCATTGACATGATCGAGAAGTACCGTCTGGATATCCGGACGGTCACCATGGGCATTTCCCTGCTCGAGTGCTCTCGCTCTGAAATGGAAGCCACCGCACAGGCGGTGTATGACCGCGTAACCAGGCAGGCCGCTCGCCTCGTGGAGGTCTGCGAGGGTATCGAGGCGGAGCTGGGCATTCCGATCGTCAATAAGCGCATCTCCGTCACACCAGTTTCCCTCATCACGGCCGGTTGCGAAGGCGATCCCACAGTGGTTGCCAAGGCGCTCGACCGCGCCGCCCGCGATTCTGGGGTGAACTTCCTCGGCGGCTACTCGGCGCTCGTCGAAAAGGGCGCGACCACCAGCGAGAAGCGGCTCATCGACTCCATTCCCCACGCTCTTAGCGAGACCGAATTGGTGTGCAGTTCGGTCAACGTTGCGTCGTCACGCGCGGGCATCAACATGGATGCGGTGCGCCGCATGGGCGAGGTAGTGAAGGAAGCTGCGGCGCAAACCGCTGACCGCAGCTCGATTGCCTGTGCCAAGCTGGTGGTTTTCGCCAATGCGGTGGGCGACAATCCTTTCATGGCCGGCGCGTTCCACGGCGTTGGAGAGCCGGATTGTGTCGTGTCCGTCGGCGTTTCGGGTCCGGGTGTGGTCGATCGCGCGCTCGGCGATCTGCATGGCGCCAGCTTTAACGAAGTCGCCGAGGAGATTAAGAAGGCAGCGTTCAAGATCACACGCACGGGTCAGCTGGTCGGCACGATGGCGTCGGAGCGCCTGGGCGTGCCTTTTGGCATCGTGGATCTCTCGCTCGCGCCGACCGCCGAGATGGGCGACTCCGTCGCTCATATTCTCGAGCATATGGGGTTGGAGCAGGTCGGCACGCACGGCACCACTGCCGCGCTGGCACTGCTTAACGACGCCGTCAAGAAAGGCGGCCTGATGGCGTGTTCACGCGTCGGTGGACTGTCCGGGTCGTTCATTCCGGTCTCTGAGGACAAGGGCATGATTGACGCTGTGCGCGCGGGGTCGATCAGCATGGACAAGCTGGAGGCGATGACCTCTATTTGCTCGGTGGGCTTCGACATGATTGCGATCCCGGGAGACACGCCTGCGACCACGATTTCCGGCATGATTGCCGACGAGGCCGCCATCGGCGTGATGAACCACAAAACCACCGCAGCCCGCCTCATTCCGGTGCCGGGTACCAACCCGGGCGATGAGGTGAACTTCGGTGGTCTGCTCGGCTACGCGCCGGTCATTGATGTCAATGCCAAGGGCAATGCCGAGTTCATTGCCCGCGGCGGCTACATCCCCGCGCCGGTGCACGGCTTCAGGAACTAGTGGCTTCGGACGAGGCTCCTACGATTGCAGGCGGCGCCCATTTGCGTCATAGGCGTAGGAGCCGCTACCGACGAGAATCAAAATGAACTCGATAAATGCCCAAATGCTGACGCCGATAATGAGGAAGAAGCCAACCAGGAAAATGGCGGTAATCCAGCCGAATACCGTCAGTGCTAGCTGAATAGCACCACGCGAGTTGTGCCCCAGGTAGAAATTGTGAACACCGAGGGTGCCCAGGAAGAAGGCAAGCAGAGCCGCTGCAATCTTGGACTTATCCGAGACAGGGGAACCTGCGACCCCGTAGCCCTGGTGCGGGTTCGGGCCGCTGAAGCCAGCGGAATACGCCGGCACCTGCTGGTTTGGGTAACCACTCTGATACGGGTTCGAGTACCCGTTGTGGAAATTGTGCTGGCTCGGGTCCTGATAGCCCTGCCCCACGTTCGGCTGCTGCGGTGGGTATGGATCCGAGTACGGCATACCGGAGCTGTAAGCACCTGAGCTGTTAGCGAACTTCCCCTTGGACCTCGGCATACCGTCTTCGTCGAAATCTCCATATGGGTTTGTCGGATTCGTCATTGCACCCTACCTTTTCGCCTAGATTTCCCCGGTCATGAACAGCAGTTCCTTGGGCGATAATAACCGGTTCCGTCAGACTGCTTCCTGCAACTTTGTCAATTTCTTTCGAAATTTTAGTGAAACTGTTGTTTTGGAATATTAAACACCAGTTCTTGAGCAAGATTCTAACAGCAAGTCCCCGTCGGGGGCGTCTCGCACATTTTGAGCTGCACCTACTACCGCGCCAGCGATTGCTCAATCAGTTCGCGAGCCCAACCCTCAGTCCAGGCCAGCGGAGTCGTCCCCGGAATTGCAACATCATTGGTGGCGTAGGTTGCGTGCGCACCCGCGCCGGCAATCATCTCCTGCGCTCGTGCAATCGCATCGGCCACTCCCGGAGGCACATCACAGAAGGAGTCCGATGGCACGCAGACATTCTGGATCTTGTCATTAAGTGGCCCAAAGCCGTCTCGTGGACCGCGCATCGTTGCGCCCGGAACCACAGCCTGCACAATACCGCCGAGCGGCTGCAATGACAGCTCGACGCCCACACCAGCCAGCGGAACGCCCTGGTTCACGCCCTGGTTGGGGTCACGCCGCGGGTCGCCCAACAGAGCCACGCCCGCAATGCGCTCGGCCGGAACTACACCGCGGCCATTGCCGATGTCAGAGGCCAAATCACCTGCGATAGCTGCCCCCTGGGAGAAGCCCATCAGGACGAAGTCCGTCAGTGGACACTGCCCGTGCAAGTCAGCCATTTCCTTAGCGGTGACATCGCGCCCGACTGCCTGCGAATCATCGTAAGTGAGTTGGTCGGGCAGCTGATGCGTCTTAATCTGTGCCGGGTACGGCGTAGTCCAGACCTTGACATCACCCTCCGAGTAGGACCCTGAGATCGAGTTCGTCAGGCCAAGCAGCAGCGAATGCGGGTTCGCGGTCGGGGCCATCGGATCATCGTCAGCACGCGATTCCGCAGTTCCGGGCACGGCGATAACTTCTACCGCCGGGCACCACTCGGGTTGTTCGGCCAGAACCCCGCCATCGTCGCCGGGGGTCGGTGGGGTTTGACCGCCTTGGTCGTCGTTGAGCCATTGCACTACGCCGAAGCCAATAGCGGCCACCAGCACAATGACCGCCAGAATTGTCAGCACTTTACGCATGAGTGCTAGCAATACGCCTTTTTAGCGGAGCTTGCAATAGTCTTCGCCACTTCTTCGGCGCTTTCTTGTGAGCGCCCCTGTGCGACCAGCTGGCCGGCAATCGCCAGCGCGATGACTTGACGCTCCTCCTCCGGTGCGTCCGCGCATGCCGCGCGACCTGTACCGATGAGCTGATCCTCCACCCCATCAACATCGATTCCCGCTTTTTCCAGCGCTCCGAGGTATGAATCGTCCGCCTCGCTGAGCTTCATCTGCCCATCGGGCGCTTCGTCCACGCGCTTAGCTTGGGGATCTGTGATCTCCGGCGCAGACTTTTCGCTCGACTTCGGCGCAGAAGTCTTCGTGCTTGACGACGTCGTGGAGGTCTTCGTAGTCGTTGACGAGGTGACCTCCGAAGATTCCACTGTGGAACTGCCACAGGCGGCCACTCCGAAGGTCAGCAGCGCAACAGCTGTGGTTGTAGCCAGTGTCCGGAAGGACTTGTTCATGGACATTTGTCTATCCCTTATTCAGTGCCCTGCTTTGGTTGGCTTACTTGTCATCACCGTTGTCGGCGGCTGGGGCCGGCGCTTCTGGCTTATTGCGCTCTTCGACAATCTTGCCGTTGAGCTGACGAATCCAGCCACCCTCGAACTGCTGCTCAAGACCGCCGGCCTTGACTGGCTGCAGTGGGCCGACCGGGTAGCCGAACGGGCCATTTTCGTAGCCAGTGCTGCCCCAGTGGTCAGTGATGTCGTTGGAGCGCACCGGCTGTGCACCAGTTTCCGGAGTCCAGTAAATGGCACCGTGTTCGAAGCGCTGGAAAGCGCCGCGGGCGAGCTTGACCTCGTCGCCGTCGACAGGCAGACCCAAATCGGACTCAGCGCCACCGAGCTCCTTGTAGACACGGCCGATTTCACCACGCACGATGCGAGGTTCTTCGCCGCCGATCTTGACGATGGTGCCACCCTGGAAGTCCTGGGCGACACCGCCCGGAATATCGCGGTGGTTGGCGACTGGGTAGCCCAGCGGACCGGTCTCGAAGCCGGCCTTGCCCCAGACGTTCATAATGTCGCCGGTGACTTCGTGGGCTCCGCCTTCCGGAGTCCAGTAAATCGAGCCCTTTTCGAAGTGAACGAAGCGTCCCGAGCCATCCGGCGTAGCCAGTTCGTTGGTCACTGGGTAGCCGAGCGGCGAGGACGGACCACCGAGCTCGTTGTAACGGGAACCGATGCGCCCCCAGACCACATGTGCCCCGGAATCCGGGTGCCAGTAGGCGGTACCGCCGGTAAAGTCCTGAGCCACGCCATTCTTGGCGACGCCATACTCATCCGACAGGCAGGTGCCAATTCCTGGCAGCGATGCGACGGCCTTCTCAATCTCGCCGCCTACACGGCAGACCGCGCCACGATCGGACTCCGGCAACTGCAGTGCATCGGCCAGCGTTGGCCAGGCCTGACTGACCTCGAATTGCCAGTACGGCCAGGTGTGAGTACCCGAGCTCCGGAAGTTCACAACCGGCTCGACGCCCTTTTCGCGAGCATTTCGGATGAAGGTCTCACTGGTCATGCGGGAAAGCACTTCCAATGCGTAACCGGTCGGATTGTCCGGCTTCGTCGGATCGATCTGCGACGGCACGTCCCACTCACCGGTGTTGCCGTTACCCGCCGAGATGTACAGCGACATGCCCTTGAGCTTGTCGATGTTCAGCTTCGGATCATTGTCCTTCCAACGCTGCGAACCGAGCGGGCCCCACATCTTCGTCGCGTCATAGCCACCGGTGTTCTTCATCGCCAGAGAGATTGCCTGCGGCATGCCCGGCGAAGTCATGTCCAGGTAACCAGAGAGGCTACCGGCAAACTTCCACAGCTCCGGCGAGTGCGCTGCGACGTTGTAAGCACCGGTGGCTCCCATGGAGATACCGATGATGCCGCGTTCATCGTTGCCGCGGAAGCCGTTGGTGATAACCGGCACGAGCTCCTTAGTGATGAAGCTCTCCCACTTGTAGTTCTGACCGTTATCCGGCTGATCCCAGTCAGAGTAGAAGGACGATGTACCGCCGGCAGGCATAACCACCAGGACATTCTTGTCCTCGTAGAAGCGCTCGATATTAGTAGCGCGAATCCAACCGGAGTAGTCATCAAACGATGCCATACCGTCAAGGTGGTAGACGCTCGGGAATGTGCGGTCCTTGTCGCGATACCAATCGCGCGGCAGCAAAATCTCAACCTGGATTGGCTTCTCCGGCATGGCAGCCGAGCGAATGTGCGCAATGACGTGGTGATCTGTGTACCACTCGACCTTGTCTACGCTGACTCCGCTGGGGAGGTTCGCCACTGCGGGAGTATCGACTTTAAATGGCGTACGCTCCGGCCCTGGCATCGGCTTCGGCATACCCAGGCCAGGTAGCTGCGCACCAGCAGCTTGCGCTGCTTCAGCGGCCTTAGCAAGGTCTCCCAGGTCTCCAGATTGCGCCAACTGCCCCTGAACGGCCTGAAGTTCCTCGTAGCTAGGCAGACCTGGCTGAGCTGGCTCGGGAGCCGCCACTGCAGCAGGGGCACCGAGAGCGAGAGTCAACGGTAGTGCCAAAAGTGCGGTCAACGCCCGCGATGACTTCCGGCTGTTGCCGAGGCCACCACGGAGGAATCTAGCGGTTACGCGCATAAGAGGGCTTCCCTTTACAAAGTCGCTGGTTGAAATTATTTGAGACGTTGAGTGTTGCACCGGCGCCGGTTAGGCACCTGCAGATAGCATCACGCGGCGCTAGAGCTATGCGTTTACCGTTCGGCTTCGCAGAATTACGTGGTGACCAGCAACGTATCCGAAGGTTCCCCTCCTCCGGCGTGCCGCTGCACGAAGAATCTCACACACGTTCTGCGAAACAAACGGTATAGCTACCTGAATAGCTTCACCCTTTACTTTAAGGTTCGACTCTCATGTTTACCCTCTTACGGGTAAAAACCGTGGAGACACACGCAAAAGGAACTGAATTCAAGCTTTGACAGCGCAACTCTTTGCGCCCCTCTGTAGGCCGTTACCCACACCTTCCGCTCAGCATCCAAACCCGGACTCGACACAGAAAAAAGACCAATCCCAACAAAAGGATTGGTCTTTCTTCAAAATTGAGACTTCTTAAGAAGCTAGCCCCTTTAAGAAGTCATCCAGCACCAGCGCTAGGTCAGCGCGCCAGAGCGCCCTGAAATAACTATCGACCTAAAGGCCCAGCGCCCGAAGAATGTGCGGGCGAGCAAGCGCGGCATCACGACCCCACAGCTCCCACGAGTGGATACCGTTCGGGCTGTAGACAAACTGCGCATTGAGGCCGGCAGCGCGAGCATCCTGCTCAAAGCGCTGCGTCGAAGCGCGGGATACGGACTCCATCACGGCACGCCAGACGGTGTCAGGGAGCTGCGGCACCGGACGGTTCAAAACCTCCGGATCACTCCACAGGCTCTGAACACCCTGGGCGGAGGAAACATACATCGGCAGCCCCTTGAGCTGGTCGAGCAGCATCGAAGGGTCATGGGCCTGGCGTTCCGCCGAAGCCGGAACCGGAAGACCCCACATGCCAGTCGGATTCACTACACCAGTGCTAGCCACCATTGCAGTGGTACCCGTAGCAACTACCTCGTTCGACATCTGGTAGTAACCGGACAGCGAAGTAACATGCTTGAACTGGTCACGGTGGCGGGCTGCCAAAGAAACCGCCGCAGCCGCACCCATGGACAAACCAGCGATTGCGTTGCGGTTCGGGTTGACACCAAACTCACGCTGCAGATAGACCGGCAGCTCCTGAGTCAGGAAGGTCTCCCACTTCTGGATCTTCGGACCCTCAGCAGTCACAGCCGGGGTATTCCAGTCGGTGTAGAAGGAGCCATCGCCAGCAGCCGGCGCAACCAGAGTGATGTTGTCATTGGCGAAGGTCTGAGCAATGTGACCCGACCAAATCCAACCGGACGCGCCCTTATTAAAGCCCCACAGACCGTCGAGCATGTACAGGGACGCATCGCCGCCACCAGTAGCCGCCTTAATCTGAACCGGAATATTGCGGTTCATAGCCGGCGAGAAGACCTGGCAGTACTGAACCCACCAGTTGTATGGATCCCACTCACAGCCTGGACGCAGTCGATCACGGTTTGGATCAGCACTCGCATCCTTCGCGGATGCGAGCATGATGCCACCAAACACCATTGCAACAGCCACAAGGGCAGCTACGACCTTCACCGTGAAGTTACGACTCACTGCAGTAAAGCTCATCGTTCTCCTCTTTACTTTCGGACTTACCTCCGCGCCAGACTTTTCGGAGGCAGTCGCTTACGCGAGCTTTCGCTTTTCTGCTTCCAGTTGTGACGCGACAACTGGAGACCCCACAAAAGAATCTCGAGTATGTAACGATACTCAATCGTTTCCCTACATCCAAGTTTAAATCGTAATCATTCCGTAATATTTCTCACATTTCCCCTCAAAACTATCCACCACAAGGAGAAACAATGTTTACCAGCATGGAATTACAAAATTGTAATTCCGCCCCGACTAATCCGTAGGACTGACTGAGAAACCTAAAACACGCCTACAAGAACCCCAAACACAACGTAAGTATTAGCTAGGCACAAAAAAGCCCATGCACCCCTCGGTGCATGGGCTTTCAGCTACCAACCGAACCCGACTAGAACCCGACGAGAACCCGACGGAAATCGCAGTTCGCTTAAAGGGATAAGAACTGGGAACTACCCCAGAGTCGGGACAGCGTAGACAGCGATGGCAATGGACAGCAGCCACAGGACGGCCAGTGCCTGCAGCGGTCGGTCCTTGAGCGCAATCTCATCCGGGCTTCCCGCATCACCACGGTCAACGTCGGCGGCGAAGCGCAGGATGGCCACAGTGAATGGAACCATCGAGATCTCGTACCAAATAGCCGAAGTCGATGAAGTGCCCGGCGCGCGGCCCATCTCAAAGCCCCACAGCGCGTAGCTCAGCACCACGGCGGTCGCAGCGAGGGTCCACACAAAGCGCAGGTAAGTCGCGGTGTAACCCTGCAACGACTTTCGAATCTTCTTACCCGTGCGCTCTGCCAACAGCAGCTCAGCGTAACGCTTACCGGCTGCCATGAACAGCGAACCAAAGGCGGCAACCAGCAAGAACCACTGGGACAGGTTGATGTTGGCAGCAACACCGCCGGCCATTGCACGCAGCATGAAACCCGAGGACACCAGCGCAATATCAATCACCGGCTGGTGCTTCAGGCCAAAGCAGTAACCGAGCTGCAGTGCAATGTATACAGCCACAACAATTGCTAGCCCCGGCCCCTCAGAGGCAAACCAGGACACCGCAATCGAACCAATAATCAGTGCGACCGCCATAATGTACGCCATGCTCACCGGCAGTACGCCAGCGGCAATTGGGCGGAAGCGCTTGGTTGGGTGCGCCCGGTCAGCTTCAACATCGCGGGCATCATTAATCAGGTAAATCGACGATGCGGCCAAACAGAAGGCCACAAACGCCACCAGGATGTCGACGGTCAGCGTACCGATCGAACGTCCCGAGTCCATGATCTCGTTGCCGGCTGCCAGTGGAGCCGCAATGACCAGGACATTCTTCACCCACTGCTTCGGGCGAAGCGCCTTGATCATGCCGTCCAACAGATTCTTCGGCGGATGCCCCTGCGGGTGCGCAGGCTCATCGATACCGGAAGTGTGCGGCTCGGACCCAATCCTTGATTGAGAAGCTTGCCGCTGGTTGGCCGACACATTGGCCAAGTTGTCGTTCTCCGCCTGTGTCACTGTGCATTCCTTTCCGCAATGGAGGGCTGTCCACCCTGGTTATGCTGCGCCTTTTTCGGCTCGATGACCTTATCACCTATCTTGTCCACCGCAAGAGCAGTGGCTGTACCCAGCGCTGCTCCGAGAGCGACATCGGTTGGGTAATGAACTCCCAGCACCAGGCGGGAGAGCATAATCGCCGGCACGCCCACGGCCGGTGCTGCCGGGTAACCCAACTTTGCAATCCCCACCAGCGCCGCCGTCGTCGACGTCGCGTGCGAGGACGGGAAACTCAGCTTGCTTGGCGTACCAACGCCGATTGCTATACGACGGTCATGGGGACGCGGGCGACGGACAATGCGCTTAAGCACCACCGATGCCGCATGCGAGGTAAAGGCGGCCACACCGACCTTTGCCCAGCTAATGCGTCGCTCCTTATCCACCGCCGCCCCGAGGGCAGCGAGCCCCATCCACCCAAGGGCGTGCTCACCGAAATAGCTCATGGCACGCGCGGTGGGCAGCACACCCGGGACGTCGTTAAGCGTGTGCTGAATATTAACGAGAACGTCGGACTCGCCGAACGGATCGCCTTTAATTTTCGAAGACATTCGCCCAGGCCTTCCTACTGGTCAGATCGTCATAGGCTGCGCGGTAGCGTGCCTGCATTTGCTCGAACCGCTCCTCAACCTGCTTTTGCAGCTCCCAGGATTCTTCCAGCAGAGCCTTGGCCTTGTCGCGGTCACGCTGGCGATACACCACGCCACGGCCATCAGCGGTGGTGACCGTTGCGCCATCCAGACGCGACAGGGAGAACCAACGAGCCTCCAGCGGCGCCAGGTTTGCCTGCGGCACCGCATGGTGCTCGGAGTTTTCCGGGCGCACGCTGTGCAGCAGACCCTTGGCCAGCCAACCGACCTTCTTCAGCTTGCCCAGACGACCACCGACATCCTTTGTCGGAACCCCCGGAATACCGGAGGGCTTTGGCAGATCGCCTGCGCTCGGCAGCACAACCGCGTCGGGGAAGCTCTTGCGCAGGGCATTGATGCGCGGCAGCGAGGACTCGAGAATATCGAACAGGTGCTCCGGGCCTGCCAGGAAGTCCTTCATGGCTTCGTTCTGGATGGCAACAGTGGAGTACTCCAGGCACAGAAGGTGCTTGAAAGTGGCCTTGCGCATGGAACGCACGATACCGGCAGCATCGCCCTCGTGCTGAAGAGCCGCGACAATCAAGCGGTTGCGCAGGTGGAAGTACGCCTGCCAATCAATCGCATCGTCTTTGTCCGACCAGGCCATATGCCAAATTGCGACGCCCGGCCACGTGGCCGTCGGAAAGCCTGCCTTACCTGCGCGCAAACCGTATTCGGCATCGTCCCACTTAATAAACAGCGGCAGTGGCTGACCGATTGTCTCAGCGGCGACGCGCGGAATCAGGCACATCCACCAGCCGTTGAACTCAACATCGATGCGACGGTGAAGATCCTTCGAATCGACAACCTCACCGGTTGCGTTAGTGCCGTGCTCCCCGCGATCGCGCAGTGGGTGCGCATAAAAGTCGTGGTCATAGTGGACGTGCGGAGCGGAAGTCCACATGAAGTCATGGCGGCCGATGACTTCACCCATCGAGTGCAAGTGGCTGCGCTCCTGCAGGTTCAGCATCTGACCGCCGACCAGCATCGGGGACTTCGCGAACCGGCCGACAGCAACCGCACGCAGAATGGAATCCGGTTCGATGGCGATGTCGTCATCCATGTAGAGAATGAACGGACTATCGGTCGCACGCTTCGAATCCGAATCCGGACCGCCCAGGGCCTCATACATAATGCGGGAGTACCCGCCGGAACCACCGAGATTTCCCTGCGGGAAAATACGCAGGCGGTCACCAAAGTGCTCGGCGACAGCATCGAAGCCCGGCTCATCTGCCGGGTGCTTAGTGCCCTGATCAGGCATCAAAACAGCATCGATGATGGCATCGACCTCAGAATCCGAGGACAGCGCCTCAAGAGCAGCAACTGCATCGGTCGGGCGATTGAACGTCGGGATACCGATAGTGACGCGCCCCTCCGGCGCCGGATGCTCTGTGCCGTCCGGGTACGTCTGGCTCGGTGCCTCGATATCGGAGTACCAACCTGCGGAGTGGATTACCACGTCCGTCTCACAGGTGAGGTCAAACCAAATCCAGCCGCCGTCTTCAAACTGCGTCAGCGGTACTGGGATTTCGCAGACGTGCACATCCTTGCCGTCCACCTTGGCTTCCGCGCCTTCAGCCGCCGCACCCAGATCACCGACAACTTCGCCGGTCACGGCGATGCGCGCACCGTCAATCTTCGAACGGTAGATGTCTACGCGCGCAGTACCGGACAGCTCCAGGCGCAGGACAACATTGTCCAGATTCGTCCACCGGCGCCAGTAGCTGGCCGGAAAAGCATTGAAGTAGGTTTCAAAACTAACTTCATCACCCGCCGGAACAGTGGCTGACGTGCGCGAATGCGCTTGCACACGACCGGCATTAGTCTCCGGCTCAACCAAGTAGAGCGAGCGGACATCACGGGGCTCACCCAACTTTGGCAGCAAAATCCGCTGCAGGCGTTCAACGGCAAGGCTTGACGACGTTGTCGGGGTATGTGTCCGCTTTTGTTCAGGCTGTGATGCCATGAGACGTATCAACCACTTTCCGAAAGGTCTACCGGGGGTGTTGCCGCCGATAAGTTACCGACGTTTCTATCTCATAGCATCCTAGTGCCCGTGGCGGATTGCCTCTTGTTGCCACGCTAGCGACAGCCCAGAATGTGAAAGCCCCTACGCGCTGCGGACTATCTGCTGCACATAGGGGCTTTTTCGTTCAGTTTGTAGTTTTAAGCTCCGAGGAAACCTTCGATGCGGGCCTTGGAGTTCTGGAGGTTACGATCCCAGGTCGGCCAATCGTGGATACCGGTCTGCTCGTATTCAAACGTGGCATCCAGACCGGAGGTACGAGCACGCAACTCAAACTCGCGGGTGGACAAGCGGGACAGCGACTCCAGCGCAACGCCGCCGGCCTTCGGGACGACCCGGTAGAGATTCTTCGGGTCACGAACCTCATCCGGAACACCATTTGCCGAGGTAATAACCAGATCCAGCCCCTTCATCTTCTCGACATTCAGGTACGGATCATTACGGACACGCTCCGCTGACATAGGCGCACCCCACATGTCGAAGGAGCTGTAGCCAGCCGACAGCTGAGCAGCCTCAATTGCCGTGGTCATACCCGGCGCAGTGGTGTGCAGGTAACCGGAGAAGGCAAGAGCCTGACCGAACTGGTCTCGGTGGTTGTATGCCAGCGACAGTGCAGCAGATGCACCCATGGACAGACCTGCAATGGAGTTACCAGTGCGAGAAATGCCGAACTCACGCTCAAGGTAAACCGGCAGTTCCTGAGTTAAGAAGGTCTCCCACATGTTTACAAACGGACCGTGCACACTAACCGACGGACGCTTCCAGTCGGTGTAGAAGCTACCGCCGCCACCACCTGGAATAACCAGGTTGACGTTGGATCCTTCAAAAGTACGTGGGGCGTTACCGTGCTCCACCCAGTCAGAGGCATCAGCCGGGCTACGCAGACCATCTAGCAGGTAGAGAGCCTTGTTACCACCATTGGCAGAGGCCACAATCTGAACCGGAATATTACGGTCCATGGCCGGCGAATAAACCTGGCACTTCTGGGTGAAGTACTGGTACGAATCCCACTCACAACCCGGGCGCAGCGAGCCTCGGTCACCCGCCGCGCTCGCGGCCGGCGCCATGGTCAATGCAGACGCGGCCACAGCTACTGCGGACGCAACGGCTGCAACCTTTCGACGCCAACCACGGAAAGTAGAGGTGATTTTCACGTGTGCATTCTCCTCACAATGTGCGATTCCCCACGGCCGGTGGGAACTATCAGGCGTGTTTCCGCTTCAGGGAATTACCTTAAGAAACAATAAATCTTCGACAAACTTACCCGCATTCACTGTCGTTTTCCAGCAAAACACGTCGAGACCCCACTTTTCGGCGGGTTCTGGTATCCGCATTTTTACTGCGCAAGCCCCCGCAGCTCGCGCGACTCCCGCGCCCCGCGCCAGGTAATAATCGCGCCAGCCGCCGCGATTAGCACGATGCCCAGCGCCATGGACCAAGTCACTCGGTCACCGGAAAACGCCCAGCCCAGGATTGCACCGATGACCGGGTCCAGTGCAAAGAGCGTGCCGACGACCGCCGCTGAGACAATCCCCGCAGCGATGGTGTCCATCACGTAGGGAATAACAGCGCCAATAAACCCGGAAATAACGATGGTGGCCCACATCGAACCGTCGACAAGCGGTGCAGCGGAAACAGAAAATGGCGCGAGCACGATTGCTGCGACGACCACTGACAGCGCCAGGTCGGGCATGCCGCCGCCCTCGGTGCTGCCCATTCGGGCGGAGAAGAGCGTGTAAGCGCCGAAGAAGATTGCACCGATTGCGGCGTAACCAATGCCGATAATGTCAAGGTCATTGGAGGGCTGGGCAATCAGGGCAACGCCGATGAAAGCGACGATGGCCCATAGGCGGGAGCGCCACATTTTCAGCCCCAGGAAGGACACGACGCAGGGGCCGAGGAAGTCGATGGTGACGGCGACGCCCTGCGGGAGGCGCGCGATGGCTGCGTACACCATCATGCTCATCATGCCCATGGCGATGCCGTAGACCACGATGTTGATGGCGCGGGCGCGGGTCATCCCGGACAGTTTTGGCCGGAACAGAACCACCATAATGATGGCGGCGGCGGTCATGCGCAGGCCCGATATGCCCGGCGCGCCGACCGTGGAAAGCATGCCAGTGACCAGCACGGCTGCAGCCTGGGTACCAAGAGAACCGATAAGAACCAGAATGACAGGTGCCACTGGCAGGGTGAGAAACTTGTTCACACGCTGCAGCAATGGCCCCTGTTGGGGAACTTCGGTTTGGCTTTTCTCACGCGACACTCGCGCAATACTAGCGCGGGAGCCGGAAGCGGCAAATTAGTGCCCGCGCTCCTGCTCGATCGCTTCGCCGTCGTTAAAGAACGGCGCAATCTTGTTGTCGAACATCGACAGCGCGGAGCCGATCGCCATGTGCATGTCCAGGTACTGGTAGGTGCCCAGACGACCACCGAAGAGAACCTTGTTCTCCTGCGCTTCTGCTGCGGCGAGCTTGCGGTAGGCCTCCAGCATCTCGCGGTCTTCCGGAGTGTTGATCGGGTAGTACACCTCGTCGCCATCGTCGGCGAAGCGGGAGTATTCCTTAACAATTACCGTCTTATCCTTGACGTAATCGCGCTCCGGGTGGAAGTGGCGGAACTCGTGGATACGGGTGTACGGCACATCCGCGTCGTTGTAGTTCATCACTGGAGTGCCCTGGAAGTCGCCGGTGTTGACAACCTCCATCTCGAAGTCCAGCGTGCGCCAACCCAGCTTGCCCTCTGCGTAGTCGAAGTAGCGGTCCAGCGGGCCGGTGTAGACGACCGGGGCGTCCGGGGAGACAGCGCGCAGTTCGTCGCGCACCTCGAACCAGTCGGCATCGACAACGACGTCAATCTTGTCGGAGGTCACCATGTTTTCCAGCCAGGCGGTGTAGCCGTCGACAGGCAGACCTTCGTAGGTGTCGTTGAAGTAGCGGTTATTAAAGGTGTAGCGAACTGGCAGGCGGGTGATGTTGCCAGCCGGCAGGTTCTTCGGGTCGGTCTGCCACTGCTTGGCGGTGTAGTGCTTGACAAAGGCCTCGTACAGCGGACGGCCGATCAGGGAGATGGCCTTTTCCTCAAGGTTCTTCGCGTCACGTGGATCCAGGCCATCGGTCTGGTCCTTAATCAGCTGACGAGCCTCGTCCGGGCTGTAGTACTTGCCGAAGAACTGGTTGATCAGCCCCAGCCCCATCGGGAACTGGTATGCGGTGCCCTTGTACATAGCGAACACGCGGTGCTGGTAGTCGGTGAAGTCAGTGAACTGGTTGACGTAGTCCCACACCCTCTTATTAGAGGTATGGAACAGGTGCGCACCGTACTTATGCACCTCGATGCCAGTCTCCGGCTCTGCCTCCGAGTAGGCGTTGCCGCCGATGTGGTTGCGGCGTTCGACAACGAGCACGCGCTTACCCAGCTCAGTGGCGGTCCGCTCAGCAACGGTCAAACCGAAGAAACCCGAACCGACCACGATGAGGTCGTAGGTGTTGTCCTTGATGTCCTGTAGGGACTTCGGAGCAAATTCATTGGCAGTGGTGTTCTTTTCGCTACTCACGCCTTAAAACCTATTGCATTTCCATCCGGTTTGCGGGTGTACACGCGGGCTTTACGACGTCCACGTGAGCCCAGCCCAACGTTCGTTTGGTCACATTATTTGATAATTTTCCCAAAATTAACGAGGAAACACAGATGTCTCACTAGATTTTTTTAGTCACACTGGTAACATCCTCCTCAGAATTTTCTGTTGCTTTGCAACTTTCCTTCCCTTCGACCCCGGGTAGACCTCGGGTCGATAACCCTGTACCCCATTTTTTTGGAGCTTTTACCGTGCCAACTCGCCGTCGCATCAATGCCCCGTCGATGGGCCGTCGCACCTTCCTCTATGGACTGGCAGCTACTACTGCCGCAGCTCCGCTAGCAACATGGGGTATTCGCCAGGCCCCTACCCTGGTTGAAAGCCCAGGCGTAGGCCCCATCGCAGCCAAGATCTCGACATCACCGCTGGTTGACGCTGTCACGATGATGATTGACGACGCAGCCGTCGGCACGCATGCCATTACCGATGCCCTGCACCCGCTTCGCGGATTCGTAAAGGACATCACCCGCGACGAACCGTTCTCCCAGTTCGCACTCACCTGGCCGGGCGATGACAATCTGCAGCTTTACGTTCGCGCCGAGCGCGAAGACGGCAGCTTTGGCCCGTGGTTCCACGCTGATTCACACGGTCCGATGAATAACTCCGGGCAGTCCGGCACCGAGCTGCTGTTCGTTGAGCCCACCCGTCGCGTGCAGGTGTCGACTGTCGGCCTGAACCTCCTCGAAGGTCTGGATCCCCGCAACATCATTGGTATCGACAACCTTGACCCCGCCACTATCGGCGGTTCCCTGCAGGACCTCGTCAGCGCTACGGCCGCGTTGTCCCTCAACGCCGTCCAGGCAGTTTTCATCGACGGCGTAGAGCAGGCCGGCGAGGTTATTCAGCCAGTTGCATACGAGTCGTCGATTTCCGGTGCGCCAAATGTAATCAGCCGTGCAGCGTGGGGCGCAGATGAGTCCATCCGCAGCGGTTCGAGCTCCTACAGCACTTTCAAGGGCGCGTGCATCCACCACACCGCGGGTTCCAATAACTACTCAGAGTCCCAGGGGCCAGCCATTGTCCGTGGCATTTATGCTTACCACGCAAATACGCTGGGCTGGGGCGATATTGGCTACAACGCGTTGGTCGATAAGTACGGCAACATTTACGAGGGCCGCTACGGTGGCCTGGACAAGAACATCGAGGGCGCACACGCAGGTGGCTTCAACAACGGCACCTTCGGTATCTCGGTGATGGGCAATCACGACCAGCTGGAGATTCCGGATGCGGCCGTCACCGCACTCGGCGAGATGGTCGGCTGGCGCATGAAGGTCGGCGGCGTCGATCCGATGTCCACCGCCGCACTGACCAGCGCCGGCTACTCGAAGGCACGCTACAGCTCCGGCCAGACCGTGAACCTCCCGGCCATCTTCGGTCACCGCGACACCGGCTACACCTCCTGCCCGGGCAACTTCGGCTACCAGCAGATGGATGCCATCCGCGCTGCAGCCAAAGCCAAGTTTGATGGTGCCGGTGGAGCGGATATTGCCGGCCGCTCGACGGATCCGAACAACCAGGACGGAGAGGCCGCCAGCTTTCCGCCGATTCCGGGCGCCGGCGAGTCGGGCGACAACGGCGGTTCCCTCGGAAACGTGGAAACGCCCACGCCAGGCGAGGTTGTTGGTGAGTTTCTAACTGAATCCCTGCCAACCAACCCTGCCGAAGCTACGCAGGCCTGGTTCGCACCTCAGAACTAAGTCCCCCGCTTATCCAATCCAGGCATAACCACATCACATTTGTGGTGTAACACCAGATTTTCGTAATCACCCAGGAGTTATTACCGTGTTTAGTCGCCGCCGCATCAATCGCCGCGCAGGTGCCAAGCAATCCTTGGTACTCGCTGCCGTGGCGACCCTTGCCCTGACACCCGTTGCCGTTGTCGGCGCAGGTGCCGCTTATGACCTCATTGAGGAAAACGGCGCCGGCCCCATCGACCCCGTTGTCCAGAGCAAGTCGCTTGCAGACAGCGTCTCCGTTCTCGTCGAAGATGCAGCAATCGCAACGCAGTCGCTTGCCGACGAAGCTCATCCCAACCGCGGTGTCGTCAAGGAAATTACCTCCGATACTGAGTTTTCCCAGTTTGCGCTGACGTGGGCCGGTGACCCTGATATCGCCAGCTTCGTCCGCGCCGAGCGAGCAGACGGCTCCTGGTCCGACTGGTTCAGCGTTGACCCGGACTACCCCGCTGAAGGCAATGGCAACGGCCTGAACGGAACGGAGCTCATCTACATCGAGCCAACCAAGCGTGTTCAGGTTTCCACCCACGGACTCAACATCTTCGGTCCGGGTTCCGGCGTGGATCTGAAGGACATCAAGGGCGCTGAGAAGCTGGATTTGTCCAAGCTCAACCTCGACGAGATTAATGCCGAGGGCGCCAAGAAGGCCGTGGAGGATGCAAAGGATTCCGCTACGGATGCGGCCAAGGATGTCGCCGAGGCCGTTGACGATGCCACTTCCGACTACCAGCAGACTCCGGATGCAGCTCCTGGGGACGCACTCGATGACCCGACTGCTCCGAGCGCTAACGACGCTGCAGATCTGGACTCGCCGAATCTCCCAGTGAAGTGGACGGACATCGAGCCGGTCGCCGATGAACTGCCGATCGACCAGGTCGACGCAGTGCTAATCGACGGCCAGGCTGCTGCATCCGGCATCGACCCAATTGTCGATGCCAAGAATGTCACGGGCATGCCGAAGGTCATTACCCGTGCCGGCTGGGGAGCCAACGAAAATAGCCGCTGTAAGGGCGCGGACTACGACAGCAAGCTTGTCGGTGCCACCGTGCACCACACTGCCGGTTCAAACAACTACACCGAGGGCCAGTCCGCTGGTATCGTCCGCGGCATTTACCAGTACCACGCACAGACTCTGGGCTGGTGCGACATCGGATACAACGCCCTTGTCGACAAGTACGGCAACATCTACGAGGGCCGCTACGGTGGGCTAGATAAGAATGTCCAGGGCGCACACGCAGGTGGCTTCAATACCGGTACTTTCGGCATCTCCATGATGGGTAACTACTCTTCGGTTGCTCCCAGTGAGGCTGCACTGAACTCGGTGGGCAATATGATTGGTTGGCGCCTGAAGGTCGCCGGCATTAAGCCGACCGGCCAGATCCAGATGACCTCGGGTGGCACCAGCTACTCCAAGTACGGATACGGTCAGCAGGTCACTCTGCCGACAATCTTCGCGCACCGCGACGTTGGTAACACCACCTGCCCAGGTGATGCTGGCTACGCCCAGATGAGCAAGATCCGCTCGATTGCCGAGAAGAAGTACAACACACTCACCAGCGGAAAGATTGATAATGAGGGGCCTGACGGCTTGATTGATCTCCTCGTTCCGCAGGATGAAAAGGACGATAAGACCGCCGAGGACACAGACTCGCAGTCGAGCGAATCGACCGAGTCGAGCACGTCGACCTCTACTACCTCGACCACTTCGACCACCTCGGCATCGACGGGTACGTCCACGACCTCGTCCTCCGAGAAGTCCTCGAGCGCATCGAGCGCATCGAGCACCACTTCGTCGACAACGTCGAGCTCCGACTCGACCACCTCGGGCACTTCGGATACCTCGGAGCCAACCGACGCCACGAACACCAGTGACACTGCTACGGCTGACTCCTCCGCACCGTCGGCAAGCGAGCAGAGCAACTCCTCCTCGCCGAGCGCATCCGACGAGCAGCAGAAGGCACAAGCTCTGGAGACAGTCTCGGGCGCACGTTCGATGCTGGCCTCGGCGCTGGGCATGCTCGGCGCACCGGGGCTCGGACAGACCGCCGATGCGATTCTGGGTGCCGTTGGACGCTCCATCGAAAACGGCCCATCGATTGCTGACCTGCCGGTCCTGATTGACCAGATCATCACTATCAATGAGCAGAACGACCTGGCTGCCGAATGGCGCCAAGTCTCCGAGGAAATGGGCTCCGTTCTCGGTTACGCAATGTCCGGTATCCAGAGCGGTTCTACCGTGGCGAACAATGCTGGCCAGGCCGATGCCCTGCGCTACGTGAAGTTCTCCAACGGCGTAATCACCGACTCCGACACCACCGGCGCGCACGCTATCTGGGGCAAGATTGCTGATGAGTGGGCCCGCCAGGGCTTCGAGGTCGGCAAGCTGGGTGCCCCGACGAAGACCCAGGTGGTCGATGGAAACATCGAGCGCGCTGAGTTCCAGAACGGTTCAATCACCTTCGACCGCACCACCGGCGAAGTCAAGACCGAGCTGAAGTAAGCGCCCTCGAGCGCTGGAGGAGCTAGCTGGCGCGGGAAAACCTCGAGGCTAGCTAGAACCAGCGCTCCAGCACACGAGCAACACCGTCATCATCATTGGTGGCGGTGATTTCGTCTGCAATCTCCTTGACGTTGTCAGCCGCATTGCCCATGGCCACACCCGTGCCCGCCCACGACAGCATCTCGATATCGTTCGGCATGTCACCGAAGCAGACCACATCTTTCGCGGTCGCTCCGACCAGTTCAGACACGTATTCCAACCCGGCGCGCTTAGTCACGCCCGGCGCGGACACTTCCAAAAGCCCGTCCGGCATGGAGTAGGTCACGTGCGCCAAGCTCGCGTCAATTGCGGGAGCGACCAGCTCATATAGCTGGGCACTGTTCACATCTGAGTTTCGCAGCAAGAGTTTCGTCGCGGGTTCCGACAACACGGCCTCTTCAGCAAGCTCACCGTGCTCATCCGATTCCCAGGCATGGTCATAAGACGGCGCCACCACAAAAAGCTCATCGATGGCATCATTCGCCGACGTCCCAGCGCGCTCTGCCGCAATGCCGATTCCACCGATGGATCGCGCCGCTTCGCGCGCATGCTTGACGACGTATCGCAGCGTCTCCGGCTTCAGTGTGTTGGCGGCAACCACTTCATCACGGCCGGAGTCGTAAATCACGGCGCCATTGGCACACACGCACAACGGCTGAACCGGCAGCTGCTCGAGCACTGGTTGCAACCACCGAGCCGGCCTTCCTGTGGCCAGCACCAACGGGGTTCCGCGGCGTAGCATTCGCGTGACGGCCTGTCGCAGGCGGGGAGTTACCCGCTCCCGCGAGTCGATGAACGTCCCGTCAATATCCGAAGCTACGAGTAGTGGATGTAGTCTCTCGGTCACTTCGAACTACTTGCCGTCCTCACTGTTGCCATCTTCACCGTCATCGCAGAACCGGTCGTGCAACAACTGCAGCGTTGCGGCTACTCCCCCATGCTCGACAGTGTCGATTACCCAATCCGCGTTCTTCAGCAGGGACCAGTCCGCATCGGCCGTAACTACCGGCATGCCGACACGCTGTGTGGCTTCCTCAAAGTTCGAGCGACCGGCAAAAAGAATCGCGGTTTCTTCCTTGCGAGCCTGCTTGCGCAGCGTGCTAACCACCGCATTTGTGACGTCCAGTTTGCTGGCGCCCTCCGGGAGTTTCACGACCTGCAGGTCAACCGACTCCAAAGCCGATAGATTCGGCTTATCTCCCGGTTCGTGCAGAACAACGATTGTGGCTCCGGCATCGCCGAGCTGCTGCAAGGCCTTCATGTTTTCTTCGCTGATATTGCCCGCGTCGTCGGCAAGCGATGCGGGGTAATCGAAGATGAACGTCTCCGGCTGAGCGGTGATGAGCCTGTTCAAGCGCTGTGGAAGCTTGTCGCGGATCATCATCGACTGGCCGATAAGACGGTAAACGGTCTGCTGCGTCTGTTCGACACCGGAGGCGGAGGCCTTCTCTAGTTGCACGTACGCTTCGCGGAAGGTCACGCGCATCGAATCCGTGGCAGTACGCACGGACTCCTTGCTCTCCTTAGCACCGGCGACAACATCATCAGCCATCTGTTCCACAGACTGACGGAACTGCGCCAACAAGGCGGTCGTCTGTTCCCTTCGGCGAGCAGACTCCGCGCTCATCGTTTGCGAGGCATCAAGGAACTGCTGCCTGGTCTGATCGCCGAACTCACGCGCACTATCGCCGAATTCACGTGCCGACTCGGCTAGCTTTTCCTTGAATGCGGCCAGATCACCGCGCAAATGACGGATACGCTGACGCTCTTCTTCGACTTTCAGGTCCTCTGCCTGGGCCTCCTCGAAAGTCGGTGCGCCGCCGCCAAGGCGAGCCGGTACCCAGTAGGCGCCCTTCGGCAGGGGACCTTCTTCAGCTGCGTACTCGTCCCAGAGCTGACGGACACCCTGATCCATGATTTCGTGTAGCTTTTCGGTGGCTTCTGCCGGATCGCCCTCCGGGGTCCACGGCGGCAAAACCGTAATATGAATCGGAGTATTGCTGCGGCCGAGATGCTTGGGGTGCCCCTTCGTCCACACGCGCTGGGATCCCACAATCAGCACTGGGATGATGGGCTTGCCGGTGCGCTGCGCCATACGCACCGCACCCGACTTCAGATTCTTGACTTCAAAGCTGCGAGAGATAGTCGACTCCGGGAAGATGCCTACCAACTCGTCGTTTTCCAGCTTCTCGCAGGCCTCTTCGAAAGACTTGGAGCCGTCGGTGCGATCGACCGGAATGTGTTTACAAGCACGCATGATTGGTCCTGCGATCGAATGGTCGAAAACTTCCTTCTTCGCCATAAAACGGACAAAACGGCGGTGCTTGCGGAATGGAAGACCGACATAGGTGAAGTCCATGTATCCGGTGTGGTTAGTAACGAGAACGGCGCCAGAGTCTTTCGGCACGTTTTCCCAGCCCTTAACGGTGAACTTCAAACCTTGGGCAAAGAAGACGGTGCGCGCCAATCCGATAATCGTTAAGTACACAGGATCCTTGAACATGGCCTTTACTCTACAATCTTTCGCACCCCTTAGCGGGGCGATATGTACTGGTATCTGAGACCCATGAATAAATGTCGTTACAGGCCCATATCCATGTGTAAAACCAGGTACATCCCCCTGCACGTACTGCGCACCTGCCATACAGTCCCGGTACACCCCATAGTCGCTTTTACTACCCCCGTTATGGGGTGGGCTCCGCTGGTGGGTATTCATTCTAAAAGTAGTAAACCTCTATTAACATACCTATCTACCTGCGGAAAACCAGACAACATTTTGGGGCGGGTTTTCTTGGCTTTTTGACCCATTGTTTATATCTACGTAACCGTAAGTTACCGCTTACAAGTAAGCCGATTTTTGGTAACCTGAGCCGTGAGCCGAGAAATTCTCTTCGACGAAAAATCAACGCCCCCACCGGGAAGGATTGGAAAATGTCGTCCTCTTCATCTCTCGCCCCATCTGCAGTTCTAAATAAGGAACAGCATGAAAAGACCTGGGAGAAATTCGGTACCGAGCAATACGACGTCGTCATTATCGGCGGCGGTTCTGTAGGCGCTGGCGCTGCGCTCGATGCCGCAACCCGTGGTTTGAAGACTGCGGTCATTGAAACTCGTGACTTCGCAGGCGGTACCTCCAGCCGCTCCTCCAAGATGTTCCACGGCGGTCTGCGCTACCTGCAGATGTTGGACTTCCGCCTGGTAGCTGAATCCCTGCGCGAGCGCGAACTGTCCATGTCGCACCTGGCACCGCACCTGGTTAAGCCACTGCGCTTCGTCTTCCCGCTGACCCACCGCGTGTGGGAGCGCCCGTTCATGGCATCGGGCTTCTTCCTTTACGACGTCATGGGTGGCGCCAAGCAGGTTCCGATGCAGAAGCACTACTCCCGCAAGGGCACCCTGAAGCAGGCTCCGGGCCTGAAGGAAGATGCCGTGGTCGGCGGCGTTCGCTACTACGACACCCTGGTTGACGATGCCCGTCACACCATGACTGTCCTGCGCACCGCTGCTCACTTCGGCGCTGACGTCCGCACCTCCACTCAGGTTGTCGACTTCGTGAAGGAAGGCGAGCGCATCGTCGGCGCGAAGCTCCTTGACACCGACACCGGCGCCACCACCACCATCCGCGGCAGCGTTTTCGTCAACGCCACCGGTATTTGGTCCGATGAGATTGAGAAGCTGGCTGGCGTCACGGGCAAGTTCCGCGTCCACACCTCCAAGGGTGTCCACATTGTTATTCCGAAGTCCGCTCTTGAGGGCTCGGTGGCAATGACCTTCGTGACTGAGAAGTCCGTCCTGTTCGTTATCCCGTGGGGTGAATACTGGATTATCGGTACCACCGACACCGACTGGACCATGAACCTGGCCAACCCGGCAGCTACCCGCGCTGACATCGACTACATCCTCGATCACGTCAACGCCAAGGTTCGCCGTCCAATTACTTACGACGACATCGTCGGCGTCTACTCGGGTCTGCGTCCACTGGTGGAAGGCGACTCCGACTCCACCACCAACCTCTCCCGCAACCACGCTGTTGCCCACGTTGCCCCGGGCATGGTTTCCGTCGCAGGCGGTAAGTACACCACCTACCGCGTCATCGGTGCTGACACCATCGACGCTGCAGTCCAGGACGTCCCCCGCAAGGTACCGGAGTCCGTCACTGCAGATGTCCCGCTGCTCGGCGCTGACGGCTACCACGCACTGAACAACCAGAAGCCAGCCCTGGCCAAGCAGTTCGGTATCACCGAGAAGCAGGTCGAGCACCTGCTCAACCGTTACGGCTCCCTCATCTACGAGGTTCTGGCTCCGACAGCCGAGGACAAGTCCCTGCTCGAGCCGCTGGAGGCTGCTGAGCAGTACATGCGCGCTGAGGTTCTCTACGCCGTGACTCACGAAGGCGCAATGCACCTCGACGACATCCTGGAGCGCCGCCTGCGTGTCTCCATGGAGTACGCACACCGCGGTGTCGACAGCGCCCGGGCCACCGCTGAACTGGTTGCCCCAGCTCTGGGTTGGGACAAGGACACGATGGAGAAGGAGATTAAGGTCTTCATCGAGCGTGTCGAAGCAACTCTGGCAGCTGAACGTGAGCTGACTGACAAGGCCGCTAACGAGATTGCTGCTCATGCAGTGGAGACTCGCGCGGATGTCGACGTCAGCCTCGACCGCTAGTTTGCCCCTCCCCGCCCCCGGTGGCCGTACTAGTTAGTTCTTAGATGGCCACCAACGCTGTAGCCACAACGAAATAGCTTTCCCTCTTGGGAAAACGGCTTTGCACTTCAAGGGGCTAATGGGCTCGAAATAAAAGTGCCGGCGAAAAGAATCAGTTCTCGCCGGCATTTCTTATACCTAAAAGTTTACGTTGCACGATTCCTCGTGGCCTTTCCCGGTCACGACGCACAGAGAGTTTCACATCTCATGGAGACAATCACAGGATCCCAGGCATTCCTCTGGGAGTTTTTCGGAACCGCCATTCTAATTCTGCTCGGTAACGGAGTCTGTGCCTCTATCAACCTCCGGACTACCCGCGCTGCAAATGCAGGCTGGTTGGGCATTGCCTTCGGTTGGGGTATGGCCGTTTTCGCTGGCGCATCTATTGCTGACGTATCCGGCGGGCACTTGAACCCAGCGGTAACCGTTGCCCTGGCAGTCAAAGGCAGCCTGGCTTGGAGCCTGGTCCCCTACTATGCCGCAGGTCAGCTGTTGGGCGCATTCGTAGGTGCAATCCTGGCATGGGCCGCGTTTAAGCAGCTGTTCGATGCCAATGGTGTCGACGACAACGGCAATCCGACCAATGCGAATGCCGAAACTGGTGGCAACTTCTTCACCGCGCCGGTTCATCCAAATAACTTTTGGAATGCCGTCACCGAGTTCATCGCGACCTTCGTTCTGCTCGCATTCATCCTGTTCGGCCCAGCCGGCGGCGAGCTTGGCCCGCTGACCTACTTCGGTGTCTCGTTCATCATTGTGTCGATTGGTCTTTCCCTTGGTTCCCCGACTGGATACGCTATCAACCCGGTTCGTGACCTCGGCCCCCGTCTGGCCTACGCTTTCGTGCTCCCGATTAAGGGCAAGGGCAATCCGAACTGGGCCTATGCATGGGTCCCGATTGTCGCACCGATGCTGGCAGCCGTGGCTGCAGGCGCTCTTGCCTTTGCCATCGGATAACGGGAATATGAGAGATATCGCACAATAAAATATCGCAAGCCTGAACACTCACATTTACACACAATTTCGCTAGGAGTATCCCCCATGACGCACAGCAAATACGTCCTCGCCATTGACCAGGGAACTACTTCCACCCGCTGCATCATCTTCAACCATGACGCAGAAATCGTCACTGTTGCACAGATGGAACACAAGCAGATTTTCCCGGAAGAGGGCTGGGTCGAGCACGACGCTCAGGAGATTTGGACCAACACTCGTCGAGTAGTCAGCGAAGCTCTCGCCGATGTCGACATTGCTTCCCAGGATATTGATGCCATCGGTATCACCAACCAGCGTGAAACCACTGTCGTCTGGGACAAGAACACTGGTGAACCGGTCTACAATGCCATCGTCTGGCAGGACACCCGCACGAATGAGATCTGCAAGGAACTCATGGGGGATGAAGGCGCTGACCGCTGGCGTGAGACCACGGGCCTACGTATCAACTCCTACCCAGCTGGCCCGAAGGTGCGCTGGATTCTCGACAACGTCGAGGGAGCTCGCGAAAAGGCTGAGGCTGGCGATCTACTCTTCGGCACCATCGATACTTGGCTGCTGTGGAATCTCACCGGTGGTGCAGAGGGCGACAACGGCGAAGACGCAGTTCACGCAACCGACGTCACCAACGCCTCCCGTACTCTCCTGATGGACCTCAAGACCCTCGAGTGGGATGAGGACATTTGCCGTGAAATTGGCATTCCGATGTCGATGCTGCCTGACATCCGACCGTCGGTAGGCGACTTCGGCCGTATCCGCGCCCGCGGTTCTCTTGCGGAGCGACCGATTACTGGCATCCTCGGCGACCAGCAGGCCGCCATGTTCGGCCAGGGCTGCTTCGGCGAGGGCGACACCAAGAACACCTACGGCACTGGGCTGTTCATGCTAATGAATACTGGTGAGAAGCCGAAGTGGTCTGACCACGGACTCATCTCCACCGTCTGCTACCAGGTCGAGGGAGAGAAGCCGGTCTACGCTCTCGAGGGCTCCGTCTCCATGGGCGGCGCACTTGTTCAGTGGCTGCGTGACGAGCTGCAGATGATTCCGAATGCGGCATCCATTGAGAACAAGGCAAAGAGCGTCAAGGATAACGGCGGCGTGTACATCGTGCCGGCCTTCTCCGGTCTTTTTGCTCCTCGTTGGCAGCCGGACGCTCGTGGCGTCATCGTCGGTTTGACCCGTTTCGTCAACCGAAACCACATTGCCCGTGCTGTGCTGGAGGCTGCTGCGTACCAGACCCGCGAGGTCCTCGACGCCATGGTCGCAGAATCCGACACGGACATCACAACGCTGAGCGTTGATGGTGGCATGACCATGAACGAGTTCCTCATGCAGTTCCAGTCCGACATCCTGAATGTCGCTGTCACACGCCCGAACAACATTGAAACCACGGCCCTTGGTGCGGCATACGCTGCGGGCCTTGGCATTGGCTTCTGGTCGAACCTGGATGAGGTCAAGGCTCACATCACGATTGACAAGAAGTGGCGTCCGAAGATGGAGGCCGAAGAGCGCGATCGCCTGTTCCACCAGTGGAACCGTGCCGTTGAGCGCACCTACGGTTGGGTCGAGGATACGGATGCTGAGGAGGCACCGAAGCCTGAATAAGTCCTCGTAAGAGCCGAAAAATAGCCCGGAAAACCTATTCGGTTTTCCGGGCTATTTTTATTATAAATTCAGGGCTTGTTTGTTATAATAAAATTATTATAACTATCATCCACTCCTCGATTGAAAACAGAAAAGAGCAATCATGCGTCGCGCATCAATTTTCACTGCGAGTGTGACCACCGCCCTGACTTTGGCCCTGGCCACCCCGGCAGCATCAGCAGCCCCAACGGACTTCATCAAGAACCCGCTGGAACCAACTCCCGACCCGCAGTCCACTGCAATGGTCGAGCTGCCCACCACCCCGGCACCAACCACTACGGTTGACGGACGCCACGTTACGGTCACCGACGGCTACATGACCTCACAGGATGGCAAGGGCACCCAGATTTACTGGAAGTCCAACACCATCCCGAATGCCAAAGCCACTGTCGTCGTCGTGCATGGCGCTGCAGAACACCTGGGTCGCTACGAGTGGGTAACCGGCAAGCTGCTGAACGCCGGCTACAACGTTTACCGCATTGACCACCGTGGGCACGGCCACTCGGGCCAGGTCGAAGGAACCCCAGTTGCCCGTGGCCATATTGATGATTTCCACTCGCTTGTCGATGACCTGCACATGCTCGTCGAAAAGGCCAAGGCGGAGAACCCGAGCACGAAGACCTTCCTGCTCGGCCACTCCATGGGCGGCCTTGCCGTGGACTTCCACGGCATCAAGTACCCGGGCAGTGTCGATGGCATTGTCGCCAACGGTGGTGGCGCTCTTTTCAACCCCTACGGTGGCACGGACGAGGGCGAAACCATCACCCCAGAGGCCATGACCGATGTCCAGCGCGAGGCGCAGCCGACGATTTACCAGCGCCTGCCATTCCAGGACATGACCACATTCAACACTCGCATGCTCAAGGAAGTGCCGAACCGCACCGAGATGCGCGTGCCATCACTACCCGGCAGCGACTTGATTCAGCTTGGCAACCCGCTGGGTTCGAAGACCTCTTCTTCGCAGGCAGTGCGTGATGAGTACGAAACTGATCCGTACAACAACTCCAAGCTCTCGCTCGGCATGGCTCAGCAGATGGCTTTTGCCGCCACCTACAACGGCACCAACTCCGTCGACTTTGTTGAGCCGACCCTGGTCATGATGGGCGGCCAGGATGAGATTGTGCCGCCGTTCTTCTCGCGCGACTGGTACAACGGCATCTCGTCCACCGACAAGCAGCTGATCGAGTTCGAAGGCCAGTTCCACGAGACCTTCAACGAGCCGGCACAGCACGAGGCCATTGCGACGGCTATTGCCTGGCTTGATGCGCGCATCTAAATGAACGCCAAATAGGAACCGAACCGCTTCCTAGCAGTTACGAGTTCTCCATAGAGCTAACCCGGTGGAATGAGGGGCGATTGTCTTCTGACAATTGCCCCTCATTTTCTTTGCCCTGCCCTCTCCGCGCCGTATAAAGCATGCAGTACTTGGCAATACAAACTACTGTGCGTATAGTTGGTATTACAAGGTACTAGGTATGAAAAGCATTTTGCCCGGGCAGATTCCTCCATACCGCCGGAAAGAAAGCACAACGCTATGCCCAAACGTCCACAAACACAACTGAAGAAAGGGGTACTTGAGCTCGCCATTCTCAAGCTGATTTCTCGCGAAGAGCTCTATGGCGCGGCACTCGTCGCAAAGCTCAACGCCTACCCCCACCTCAGCGCGCCCGCGGGAACCGTCTACCCCCTGCTCTCGCGTCTGACCACCAACGGCTTGATTAGCAATCGCTGGGAGGAATCCCCCAAGGGACCGCCTCGCAAGTACTACTCACTGACAGCCAAAGGAAAGCAAACACTCACGCAACTACATCAGGACTTCATCGATCTATCCGCCGACATGACCGCACTATTTTCCGAGGAGCCCCAATGAACACCTACCTCACTGCCATTGACCACAAACTGCGCGAAATCGGCATATCGCACGCACAACGCAAGGCGATCATCGCCGAGCAGGAGAGTCTTCTGCAAGAGCTTAACGACGTCCACGCGGACCTGGCCGAAGAGCTGGGAACGGCAACCGACTACGCAAATTGCGTAGCCGAACAAGTTGGTGAACCAAGCACCTTGCGCAGGTACCTCTCCAAACCGCTTCGGGTATTTACCAAAAGCGGTCGCGCTTCCCTGTGGAACATGGACGACCCACGAATCCTCCAACCTCACCTGTTGGGTTTTGGCTGGTCTATCAATTGGGCTGCAGTAGCGACCAAGCTGGGGATTGTCCGACCAGACGATATTGACGGTGAGGTTATCTCTGAAATTCCAGCTCGCGCGCTGCAGGCGACCGCTTTTCTCCCCGCGGCCGTGACGGTTGCGCACGGAGTCGCGCTGGCTATGTCCTGGAAGCAGTTGCCTGCAGAAGTCCACACGAAATGGAAGCTAAACGGCAAGGCAGTTCAGAAGACAGCACCGAAGGAAACTCTGCTTCTTCCCTTCGTGGTTTCTACGGTCGGAGCTGGATTCTCAGCTGCTTCGCTGCTCAAGGCAGATGACCGCGAAGATACTCTGCGCGTTGCGTCCCTAGGCGCGCTCGCAAGCACAATTGCACTATCTCAGCTGATCGGAGTCCTCACGGAAGAAAACTCCAAGACCAATCCGGCATTAGTCCAAGCTGGTGTTGCCGTGGCATCGGTCGCGGCTTCGGCCGCATGCCTTGCCCTTCCTCTCTTCGCTGGGCTGAAGGCTACGTGGAAGAAAGCTGGGGTGGCCTAGATCACGGTGCAGGAGACATCAGCAGGTGAAAGACTCATCAGAAAGATTGTTGTAATCCGAATGTTGTAAACAACCTCTACCACCTCGAGTGAGGCTATCCCCCTGGTTCAGGTGTGTTTTCGGTTGTGTTTCTACACTCAACCTTCCCGGTGTTTTTACCTTCTCAATCCCCCAATTAATTTTTTAGCGCAATTACACGACTCACGCCCGAAAAAGCCACTTCACGACACCTATGTCACCTCGTGCCAGCTGTGGAGGTGGCATGAGGTGACATAGGTGTCGTGAAGTCGCGGATGAACTGGGGCGGGGCCGCACCTGCTTAACCGGCTCGCTTAACCGGCTCGAGAACTTCCTTGCCCATCATGAACGGGCGCAGCGCCTCCGGAATCACCACAGAACCATCGGCCTGCTGGTGGTTTTCCAGAATGGCGACCAGCCAACGCGTCGTGGCCAGCGTGCCGTTGAGGGTGGCGCAGTACTGCGACTTGCCATCGGCATCGCGGTAGCGGGTCTTCAAACGACGAGCCTGGAAAGTCGTGCAGTTCGAAGTCGAGGTCAACTCGCGGTAGGTGTTCTGCGTCGGCACCCATGCCTCGGTATCGAACTTGCGGGCAGCCGATGCACCCAGGTCACCACCAGCAACATCGATGATGCGGTACGGAACATCGACCGCGGCCAGCATCTCGCGCTCCATGTTCAGCAGCTTCTGGTGCTCTGCCTCCGCCTGCTCCGGCGGACAGTAGGAGAACATCTCCAGCTTGTCGAACTGGTGCACGCGCAGGATACCGCGGGTGTCCTTACCGTAAGAGCCCGCTTCACGACGGAAACAGGAAGACCAACCAGCGTAGCGACGCGGCCCCTCCGACAGGTCAATAATCTCGTTGGAGTGGTAGCCGGCCAGCGCGACTTCCGAGGTACCGACCAGGTAGAGGTCATCTTCCTGCAGGTAGTAGATCTCATCGGAGTGCGCACCGAGGAAGCCGGTACCCGACATGGTCTCCGGACGAACCAGCACCGGCGGCACCATCAGCTGGAAGCCATTCTGAGTTGCCTTCTGAGCAGCCAGGTTCATCATGGCCAGCTGCAGCATGGCACCGTAGCCGGTCAGGAAGTAGAAGCGGGAACCGGAGACCTTGACGCCGCGCTCCATATCAATAAGACCCAGCGACTCACCGAGGTCCAGGTGGTCCTTAGGCTCAAAGTCGAACTGCGGAATCTCACCGATTTCCTCCAGCACGACAAAGTCATCTTCGCCGCCGGCGGGCGCACCGGTAACGATGTTGCCAATCAGGTACTGCAGGCGCTCGACCTCAGCCTCGGCTTCCTTCTGCTCCGCTTCGGCTGCCTTCACGGCGTCGGAAAGCTCCTTGGCCTTCTCCAGCATGGCCGGGCGCTCTTCCTTCGACGCCTGACCAATCTTCTTACCGAAGCCCTTCTGCTCCGAACGCAGCGCGTCGGTGGAGGCAATAACCTCACGGCGCTTAGCGTCAGCTTCCAGCAGCTGATCGACCAATGCCGGGTCCTCACCACGGGTGCGCTGGGACTCGCGGGCTACTTCAGGGTTTTCGCGGAGAAATTTGAGATCAATCACGTCACCTAGAGTACCTGGTTTACGTCGGCAAGCAGGCACAAGGCTTGCTAGAGTGCCGCTTCCGCTCCTGAGGCGACCAGCAGCGCGCCGAGGACGAGGAAGATCACGCCGGCGACAGTGTCAATCCACGGCCCTGCCAGCACCATTCGCTTGACGACGGCATCCGTCGACACCACGATTGCGATAAATAGGAAGAAAGCGATTTGGGAGGCGATTAGCACCAGCGTACAAAGCACGAGCGTCCCCACGGATGCGCCTGCGGGAATGAACTGTGAAAGCACTGCCGTGAGGAAGAGAACAATCTTCGGGTTCGACATGTTGGTGAAAAAGCCCTGGCGGAACGTCGCCTTCGGCGACCGGAGCGCCTCACTTCCCAAGGCTGGTGCGGCACCGGCGCGCAGTTCGCGGAGGGTATTGATGCCCGCCTTGGCCATACTGATACCCATGTAAATGAGATAACAGCCACCGACGAGCTGGATTACGCCCATCAGCAAAGGATTGGCGGTGATGACAGCTGCGAACCCAAAAACTGTGAGGGTCATCCAGATAGTGGCGCCAGTACTGATACCCGCAACCGCTGCGATGGCGTGCTTTCGGGATTTGGTGGCAAGGCGCAGGATTAAGAAGACGTCAGGCCCTGGTGAGGCCATACCAATAATGTGGACGCCCAGCAGGCTGAGTAGTGCAGTCCAGGTCAAGACTCGTGTCCTCGGGTAGCGAACAAATACCGGACTATTGTAGTGCCTGAAGTTATTGAGCAAACTCGGACCGCAAACTCGGACAGAGCGTTACCTTGTCCACAGGCTCATTGGCGGTGCACAATGGGGTCACTATGGCTGATGACAATATGAACCAGAATCGCGAGCACGCTGCCGCCACAGACACTGATTCCGGTGCAGGTACTGGCGCAGATGCCAGCGCTGGTGCATCCTCCGCAGCCAGCAACGATGCCAACGCTTCCCGTAACTCGCGTGGAAGCTGGGGAATGCGCGCTTTGTCGACGGCAATGCTGGTCGGCGCCGCGGGAATGGCATTCGCGCTGCAAGCGGGAGTCATCGAGCCACCGAGTGGGCCACTTGGGGGCAAGGGCTCGTCGGCAAGCGCGTCATCGTCGACAACGACGACCATCGTTGACAAGGAGACGACGGCGTTCACCAGCGCAACCGCGGGCAACTGTCTGGACTGGAATCTGGCAGAAGATTTGAATGTTTCTGACTTCCGCGTCGTGCCCTGTGAGCAGCCACACGCTTATGAGGTCGCCAAGAAACTGAACCTCGCCGACTACGAGGAACATCCGGGGCAATACGCAAAAACTGCCAACTACCCGACAGCGGACAATTTGGTGGCTCTGCAAAATGGCGTGTGTCGTGACACTGTGACTGAATACCTGGGCGGCCAGTACGATCCGGACGGTCGATTTATCACGGCGCCGATTATTCCTTCGCCTAGCCAGTGGGAAAAGGGTGACCGAACCTTCCTGTGCGGTATCCAGGTCGTCGATGAAGACGGCAACACGGCGCACATGTCCGGTCCTGCGGCCGGGCAGGACCAGTCCCGCGTGTTCGAGGGCGGCCGCTGCGTGACATTGGATGAAAACGGCGCCATCCGCCAGGTGCCGTGCGTGGAAGATCATCTGATGGAGTCGACGGGAATTGTCAATCTCCGCGACCATTTCGGTGACAACGTCCCCACTGACCAGGAGCAAAATGATGTGCTCGCGGAACAGTGTGTGACTCTCGCGCAGAATTACCTCGGCGGTGACGACCCGCTGTATAACTCGACGCTGTTGCCATTTTGGACGTCACTGTCGCAGGAGTCGCTCAATGCTGGCTCGCGCAGTGTGAACTGCTGGTTGATTAAGGACAATGGCCAGGGCGGGTTCTCCACTCTCAACGGACACGCTAACGAGTCCTTCACTATCGACGGCCAGCCGCCCGTGGCTCCGCCGCCGCGCAATCCGCTGCGGGAGGAGCAGGGTGACGCTGGCGCTGGCACAGGTGACGTCGGTGCGGTCGGTGCCGACGGTACTGGTGCAGAAGCAGGCACTGTGGATAACGCAGTCGCTCCCGCAGGACAGTAGAACAACAGGACATTGCGAGGCAGCACCATAAATGGTTGACGTTAGCCCGGAGCGGTTCGATGCGCTTGTCGATGAGGCCATCGACCGCATCCCCACGCAGTTTCTCGATCAGCTCGATCAGGTCATCATCCAGGTCCACCCGTATAACCTCGACGAGCCCACACTGCTGGGACTCTACGAGGGCATTCCTCTGACCGAGCGTTCTAACAACCACTGGGGTCCGCCTGACCAAATCAGCTTGTATCGCGACATGCTCTGCCGCATCAGCCACACCGAAGAGGAGCTGGTAGAGCAGATTCGTGTCACTCTCCTGCATGAAATCGGGCATTATTTCGGCCTCGAGGAGGAGGATCTGGACCGACTCGGCTACGGATAAGTTCGGCTCTCCTGCACGGCCTCGCCCCTCTCGACTTCTTCACGGCAGCTTTCTTCCCTGTAGCCTTGGCAACTATGAGCGACAACTCGAGCGAGAAGCCAGAAATCAGGGTCGGCGATAGGGAGCGCAACGCTGCCATGGAGCGTCTCGGCAATCATTTCGCTGACGGCTACTTGGATGTCGATGAATTCTCCAAGCGCGCCGAAGCTGCCGCAGTCGCTAAAACCCGCTCCCAACTACAAACACTCTTCGCAGACCTGCCCGCTGAGACTTCTCCCGAGAGTTCACAGGGCACCCCGGCTAAACCGCAGCACCAAAGTGTCGATCAAGAGCTGCAGACTCTGATGAAAAAGGGCCGCCAGCTCAACATTGTTGACTCTGCTGCAGGCATCATCGTCGCTGTCTCTATCGTTCTGATGATTTTCACCGATATCGACAACGCGTGGTTCGGCTTCGTCGCCGCTGCGGCTGTTGCCCTCATCGGGCGCGCCGCACTGAACATCAATGATGACGAAGAAAAACTCCTCAACGAAATCAACGAAGAGGAATCCAAGCGTCGCACGGAACGCCTACGCCTGGCAGCTCAGAAGCGCCGCGAGATTCAGGAAGGCCAGCAATAACGGCCAGCGGTGACAGTCGCCGCCCAGCTGCCTGTCTAAGGCAACTCGCTGTCGCCCCAGCGGCGCACATCCCACGTGCCCGGTTCAATGCCGGCACGCTTGCCGACGTCCACAGCGCTCGGAACCAGCTCGATTCGCTCAGTATTGGCAATGCGGTGTCGCAGTGCGTATTCCGGATTCACCCCGGTCAGATACTGCCCAATCAGACGAATAGCCGCGCCATGGCTGACAATGACGACATCCTTGTTGCCGCCCTCCTTCGACTCCTTGGATTCACCACCTGTCGCTCCTGCCTGCTCCAGCAGCTGCTGTAGCGTCGGCAGGTAGCGACTCAGCACGTCGGCACCGGATTCACCGCCGGGAAGGCGGTACTCCAGCTCCCCATTGAGCCACTGGTAGAAGGCACGCATGTACTCCATGTGCGCATCGCGATCATTGCGCCCCTCGAGGTCGCCGGCCTGAATCTCGTGGAGGCCACCCTCATGGCGGATGCGAGCGGAAGTCTCTCCCAGGTGGTGCAAACTCGCGACCGCGCCTGCACCAGTCTGGCGGGCACGCAGGGCATGGGATGTGACGATGTCACCGATTCTGTGCACGTCGGGAAGCAAAAGACGTCCCAGACTGCGCGCCTGCCTCACACCGAGGTCGGTGAGCGGTGCGCCCGGCAATGCGGTATCCAGGCGGCGGTTGATGTTGCCGGTGGTCTGCCCGTGGCGGATGAAAATGATGCGCTGGGAATCAACCGGCATGACAGATTCAGGGCGGTCTGGACGGTCATCGAGGAAAGGCAGCTGTCCAACTGGATTTTCGGGCGCGGCGGGTGTCATGTTTTACCTTCGTCCTTCCTTAAGCGCGTCGACCCACTCAATTGACTGGGAAATGTCCGGTGGCGGGGTCATAATGCTGCGGCGACCGCCCTCAGCGACCGGCCAAGACCCCAGATAGCGCAGGTCTTCGGCGTATTCGTGCAGTGCCGCGAGAGCCGCGGCAACCTGTGCATCATCAACGTGGCCGTTGCAGTCGATGTAGAAGCGGTAGAGGCCGAAGAGCTCGCGCGTTGGGCGTGACTCAATGCGGGTGAGGTTGATCTGTCGCACTGCGAACTCGTTCATGGCGCGCATCAATGTGCCGGGCTGGTTCGGCAGCGTGAAGGAGACCGAGGTGCGGTCGGCGCCGGTGCGTGGCGTCGGCACGCCGGGGCGCCCCACCAGCAGGAAACGAGTGCGGGCGCCGCGCACGTCGGCGACCTCAGTGGCCAGCGCCTCCAACCCGAGCAGTTCACCCGCGCGGGCAGGGGCAGCGCAAGCGTCGTGCGTGCCCTCGGCGACCTGGTGGGCCGCCGCCGCATTGGAGCTGGCCTGGTGAACTTCCACGCCCGGAAGGTTGGCGTCCACCCACTGTTTGACCTGCGGATACGCTACGGGATGTGTCGTAAAAGTACGCACCTGTTCCGCCGTCGTCCCGGGACGGACCAGGATAGAGAACACCACCCCGACCTCGGTTTCGCGGAAAACCTGCAGCTCTGGGCCAGCAGCGAGGGCATCAAAAGTTGGTGTAACGGGACCGTCCACGCTGCTTTCGATAGCCACGCAGGCAAAGTCCGCTTCCCCTCGGCGCACGGCTCCAAGCGCAGCCGCGGGGCTATCCACCGGCACCGCATTGACCGCGGATTCCCCTGCCGGATCAATCTCGCCAGCACGCGCCATGTCCCACAGCGCCTGCTCGGTGAATGTGCCCGCAGGACCCAAATAAGTAACCGTCGTCATAAGCTCAGATTAGAGGGCTTCTACACTTATTGCATGACCTCTTCTTCCGAGATGCCCGCCCGCGCCCTCACTGAAGCCGTGCGCAGTGGCGCAATCTCGGTATCGGAAATCGTTTCGGAATTCGCCACGCTTGCCGACGACGCCGCGACCAATCCCGCCCGTTTCGGTATTGCCACGTCCTTGGCCGAGCACGCTGTCGACCGCGCGCGCAGCCTCACTGCCGAATCCGAACCCGCCCGGCACGCTAGCCACGGACTCCCGCGTGACCTCCTAGGTCTGCCAGTGGCAATCAAGGACCTATTCACCATCGCGGGGGTCGAATGCACGATGGGCTCGACCAACTTGGCTTTCACCGCCACCGAAACCTCGGAACCCGTGGCGAAACTGCTGGCTCGCGGCGCGGTCCTCACGGCGACGACGCATACCTCCGAGGTCGGGATGACGGCCTACACCGAACCGATTGGCTACCCGGCCCCGGAAAACCCCTACTTCGCCGCGCCCAATCAGCTGTCCAATCAGCCGGATACCACGCCACGCACTCCCGGTGGTTCCTCGGGCGGCAGCGCGGTGGCTGTCGCGAGTGGTGTCGTTCCCGCAGCTCTGGGCTCTGACGGCGGCGGTTCCATCCGCGTGCCTGCCGCCTGCTGTGGCCTCGTTGGGTTGAAGCCAGCACATGATATTGCGGGTGGAAATCTCTCCACGCCCGCCTTCCTCACTCGCACAGTCGATGACGCAGCACTGCTGGCCGGGGTGCCACTTTCCGCAACCCCACATGCTTTACGACGGCCCCAGCGCCCCCTTCGTATCGGTGTCACTGTCAGCCCTTTTCATGCTGAGGTGGACGTCGATAAGCGCTGGGCAAACGGTGCGTGGGCGGCGGCTGACCGTCTTGCCGACGCCGGGTACGACGTGGTGGAAGTGCCCAGCCCCTACGATCCTGCGGGGCCGGACGTGTTCGAGATCTTTCGACGGACCATCACGCGAATGTCCACGAAATTACCGCGCGCGGACTACTCCGAGATCGTGCAGTGGATTCGAGCCTGTGGCCAGGAGATTTCCGCAGCGGAGGCGGCGGCGACACATCAGCAGCGGATGGCTCTGCCCGGCGCGATTCGGTCGCGTTGGGAAGTCGATGCGGTGATTACACCAACGCTGGCGTTTGATCCGCCGCGTATTGGGCATTTCTCTGCGTTGGCGCCGTCGGAGGACTTTGACGAGCAAACCCGGTGGACGCCGTGGCTGTCGCTGTGGAATCTGACTGGGTGGGCAAGCGTGTCCGTGCCAATTGCTGTGCCGGGAACTAGCGGCAGTACGCCCAATGCGAAGCTCCCCGTCACCAGCGTCAATATCGGTGCGGTGCGCTGCGGCGAGGCAGAGCTACTGGAGATGGCTAGCGTGCTGGAGGCTGCTAACGCCAACTAGCGCACGTACTTCGCCGCCATTGCCGCCGCCTGCCCGGCGTATCCGCCACCAAATAGCACCGCGTGCATAAGCACGGCGTAGAGCTGATGGAGTTCGCAGCTCTCGGCGAAATCCGGCAGGGGATGTACGGTTTCATAGCCACGCAAAATCTCGTTGAAGTGCGTTGCCCCGAATAGCGCCAGCAGTGCCAGGTCTTCCTCGCGGGCTCCGCCGTGCGCTGCGGGGTCAATCAAGATCGCGCCGTCTGCATCCCACATGAGGTTTCCCCACCACAGGTCACCGTGGACACGCGCAGCGTCTGGCTCGTTGTCGAAACCTCCAGCCAAGAGCCGGTCAATGAGCTGGTCAAAGATATCTAGCTGACGGTTATTGTAGGAGCTTTCCAACTTTCCCAGTGTGGGCAGCAGACGCCCTTTCGCCCAGTATTCACCGAAGCTCTCCCGTGGAGTCAGGTCCATCTGCAGGGGCTGATCCAGTGGACCGAAGTAGCCGTGCCCCTCCCACCCATCGGGGCCGGCACCCCAGCCAGCAGCGCCCAGATTGTGGGTAATGGCCAACGATTTTCCGAACTCGTACGCTGCCTGTGGATTCGGCGCCGTCGACTCAATTCGACGCAATTTCAGCGCATGCCCGCTCACGCCCAGCACATCCACTACGCGCGCACCGCCGTCAGGTTCGCCCTCGCGCAGCCAACCCAGCCCCGCCGCCTCACAGGCGAAGAAATCCCTAGGGACACCATGCCGGCTCTTGACGTAAACATCCGAGTCGTTGACTGCACGTTCGTTGTTCTGGTTCATTGCGGACATATTTCCAGCATATTCTTCTTCGTTCCCAACCCCTTTCAGCACGTCGCATGCAGGGTAACGCCAGCGCTACCAAGACTTGTATTGCTGTCTCGGTTCTCTTAGTCCACTGTCGTTGCCTATTCTTTATTGGTATGGAAGGCAACTTCGACGACTCGCGCATTGCCCGCGACCGATACGGTAGGCCGCTTAAAGATCGCTATGGCCGCCCCATCTACCGCCGTGTGGACGAGGCGTCGCCGAAGCATGCCGGCCCCCGTGAGGCCGATTCGCGTGGCGCTTCACGACGCCCCATCCCGCCCCGTTCCGACCGCCCATCTAGGGCAGGGGCAGCCCGCCCAGCGCCTATGCCTCCGCGCAGGTCTAGGCCGCAACCGGAACGTCGGCAGGCGCCACTGAACGAAACGCGCATTGAGTCCCGTCCACCGGTGAACCGGGCCGGTAGCGGACGCGCTGGCAGCGATCCGCGGTTTCCCCCGCCCGGATATAACCCGGATGCGGATTTCCAATCTTCCTCGCACGGCTCGTCACAGGACTACTACAGTGCCCCACAAGCAGCGAGTTCTGGCCGTGGTGGACGCCGTGGCAGTCGTGGCGGCGCCGGCGTCAGGTCTGGGTTCCGCATGCCACGCTTGCGACTGCCACGCTTGCGCTTTAAATCCATCATCCTGCTTCTCGTCATCTTCCTTGTCGTCACAATGGCACTTGTCGACATCCGCCTGACCAGGGTCGATGCGTTCTCCGGTCTGGCAGATCGCCCTGCCAATACGATGTCCTCCAACTGGTTGCTTGTCGGTTCGGACTCTCGTACGGGCTTGTCAGAGGAAGATGCCGCCAAGCTGTCGACGGGCAGTGGTGATTTCGGCCAGCGCACCGACACCATCATGATTGCCCACATTCCGGTGCTCGGTAAGCCGAAGTTGGTCAGTATCCCGCGTGACTCCTTCGTGGATATCCCGGGCAATGACAAGAACAAGATCAATGCGGCATTCGCATTTGGTGGCCCCCAGTTGCTCATCGATACCGTAGAGAAAAACACTGGAATCCACATCGACCACTACGCCGAAATTGGCTTTGGCGGTTTCGCCGGTGTCGTCGATGCTGTCGGTGGTATCGAGATGTGCCCTGAAGAAGCCATCGACGATCCGCTGGCGGGCCTGAATATCCAGGCCGGTTGCCAGAAATTCGACGGCGCGGGCGCCCTGGGTTACGTGCGCACGCGTGCTACCGCCCAGGGAGACTTGGACCGCGTAGAGCGGCAGCGTGAGTTCATGAGCGCGCTGATGGGACGCCTGAAATCACCTGCGGTATGGCTCAACCCCTACCGCTGGATTCGCCTGGCCAATGCTGGCACTAAGGCCGTGTTCGTCGGCGATGGTGACCATGTCTGGCATCTGACCTGGCTGATGTTGCGCATGCTCTTCGGTTCCGATTCCCTTACCGTGCCCACCTCAGGCGCCATGGATACCGGTTATGCGGGCAATGTGCTGCTCTGGGACGAAATCGAAGCGCCAGCACTTTTTGCGGAGCTGAGATAGTCAAGAAGGTAGCTAAAACAGCTTCAGATAGCTTTCGAGACAACTAACGCGTGTGACTTAGCTTTTTGCTGAGCCACACGCGTTAGTTTTTAAACCAGCTACGCCTAGTTCCGAATGGTCACCTGACGGGACACGATGGTCTCACGGGACTTACGCTCCTCGGCGGTCAGCGGCTCTTCGCTGGCCAGCGCCTCAGCGATACGCTTATCGGCCTCTTCCACAGCAGCAATCCAGTGGTCGTGCGGCTTGGTGTTATCCAGGTCCCAGACCGGCACCAGCAGGCCATCGGTGCGGAAGACACCAGCGAACTTAGTGCCCTCTCCCAGCGAAAGGTTGTCCGCAGCGTGCACGCGTGCCAAGGCATCCAGCAGTGGCTTCTCATCTTCACGGCGCACCCAGCGGATGTGAGCGCGCTCGCCCGGATCAATCCACCACACAGCGCCAGCGACCTTCGCATCCAGGCGGTACGACGGGAGAATCGCGTCGTTAGCCACGGCCAGGTTCTGCTCGATCATCGGGGTGCGTTCAATGCCCTTGGGAATCCACCACTCGAAGTCCTGGTGGACCTCCAGGTTGTCGAGATCCACGGCGGTCAGGACGTCGGTAAGCGGTGCGGCCTCGCCGTCAGTGGCGGAGGAGAGCTGCTGGCCCGGCTCTGCGTCACGGGCCCATGCCAGCGCACGGGAGAGATCCGCAGCGCCGTCATTGGTGCGCGCCTGCGTCTGCAGCGCGACGAAAGCCTCATTGCCCTGGTCAGCGGCACGCGTCAGGGCAGCAACGCCGCCTGGCAGCACGGTGCAGAGCTTGATGTCACGCTCGGCGTCAGCGACCGTGACCGGAATGACCACAGCCGGAGCGAACTCGCGGACAGCCACGATGTCAGCCTCTTCGTCGAAGTCCTTGAACGGACGCGGATTACCCAGCAGCGCTGCACGCTCAGCAGCGCGGGCTGCCAGCTTCGCCTGACGACGGCTCATGCCCTCCGGGGCCTGATTATTCTTCTTACGAGATTTCTTTCCCACAAGGCCACAGAATACCTATTCGCTCTCCGTAATTCGCGACTGCCTGGGCTACTTATAAAAATCGTCGACGAATTCGCTCGCCGTTCCTTCGAAAAGCTGCTTGTCGACGGCCATTGCGCCCGTCTCCCCTTGTTCATCGGTAGCTTCGCTGGGGATGAAGCCCTTGGACCAGAAACCGGGCTGGGTGCGTTCGCGACCGGCCCCAACGGGGATGTTGCGATGCACTTCCTCGGGAGCCAATATGTAGCCGAGTAGCCGCGCAGTAAGGGCAGTCGTCACACAAGCTAGAACGGTGATGATTCCGGCCTGGAAGTATGTCCGGGACACGTCGGCTGCGATAAACCACCCCACTGCAAGTGGCCACAAAACGCAGGCCAGGTACCAGATAAAGCGACCTGGCCCCATTACGGCAGTGACTCCTGTTTCAGCCAACGCGACCACGGGCCCCGTGATGTTGCGCACTGGCCACATGTGCATCGTGCGCACATCCGTTGCCGTGCGCGACAGCAGTGGGCGAGCATACGTTGCGCGGTCACGCAGCACCTGGAGGGTCTTGTAGACCGAAAAACCCAGCCCAATGAGGGAAACCATTCCACAGAGACCGAAAGCCCATGCTCCAAACTCACCGAGGAGGGAAACCACTAGGTCCTGACCGGGGCTCAGGATGCTCATCCAGACGAAAACGGTAAATGCGGCGAATACTCCGGCGCCGCTCATCGCCCATCGAAAGACGCTGTCCGCGCGCTTGCGAACAATCTCATCGGCCTTCCAGCGCGGCGTCGCACCCGTGATAGTCGAATCCGAGACAGTCGGCTGCCAGTTCTGCTGCGATGGCAGCACCACCTGAGGTGGGGACTGCTGCGGCTGCTGCTTTGGAGACTGCGGCGGCACAGCCCACCCCGCGTTTTCTGCCTGTTCATTAGACATTTTCCGCAGGGCTCCTCTCTCGCGTCTCTCTCGCGCGGCTGGCTTCTTCCGCAGTCTTTTCTCCAACGGCGTTTTTTGGGTGCGCTCCCCTAACCTACCTAAACTAGCCCGGCCACTAACCCCGCCACTAGTCCGACCAGCTGCGAATCTTCCGCAGCATGATGCGGCTCTTACGCTGCGAACGGCCCATCTTCCGAGCCAGGTTGTTCAAAATCGCGATGGCCTCGGTGATGTGCGGCCCCTTGTTCAGCATCACGCACTCGGCACGCAGGGCGAAGGCCGCATCGGTAATCTCCGCGCGGGACGGCAGGCCGGCCTTGGCCATGTTCTCCAGCACCTGAGTACCCAGAATGGTCGGAACTCCGGCTGCCTGCGCCAGCGTCAGAATCTGGCCTGGGACCTCACCCATGCGGTCGAAGCCCAGTTCCACAGCCAGGTCACCACGAGCAATCATCAGACCGGACTTGGCGCGCTTCATGCTGGCGATGATGATTCCCGGCAGATTCTGGAATGCCGGAATAGTCTCAATCTTCAGCACAACACCTAGGTCCCGAGCCCGCGATGCCAGATCCTCGCGGCCTGCAGCCTCATGTTCTGCCGCAATCTCATCGAGCACCTTGTAGACGTACTCAGCATCCTCCTGCGTGCGAATAAAGCTCACCGCAGCAATATCCGCATGCTCCACTACAAAGCGCAGATGCTCAATGTCTTCGTCGGTAAGCGAATTGAGCGGCAGGTCGGTGTTCGGCAGGTTGATGCCCTTATGCGCCGCCAACGGCTGTCCGTTCGGCTTGGTGCGCTGGACACGCAAGCGGGCATCGACGTGGCTATCTTCGCTTGACGACGTCTCGGAGACCTCAACCACCTCAGCGCCGAGTGCACCGTCGTCGAAAAGCACCGGATCGCCCGGCTTCAGAGCCGCCACGGCAGACGGCAGCGAGCAGGAGACTCGTGGAATTTCATCCTCGGTGCGTGGAATGGTGGTGATTTCCTCGCGGCTGGTGAGAATGAACTCATCCCCAGTGTGGAAACGCAGCTTTTGCACGGTCGGTGGCACGCCGCCAGCACGTGTGACCTCGTAGTTGCTGCGCAGGTGTGTGCCCTCGGCGATCCAGGCGTTCTTCTCACCCTCGGCGAGCACCGCCTCGACCTCGCCCTCGACGTCGGTGTCGATGCGCACAACGGTGAAGTGACGCTTCGCTGAGCGGGAGTCATGCAGCGTAATGACATCATCAAGCTGCAGCTGCTCCAACCACCCCTGATCTGCTTCCAGTGGCAGAGCAGGACGCCCCGGCAAATCGTTCGGAACTGGCTTGGGGTGCTCATCCAGACGTGGAGTCAGCCAAATCTTGGACTTGGAGATGACCGTGCCGGCGTCGTCACGCACAACGCGGGCGCGACCCACGCGCGGTCCCGGTTCGATATCGCCTGTGCGCAGCTTCGGGCCAGCCAGATCCATGGACACGAAGATGCGGCGACCGGCCTTCTCAGCTGCAGCATTGACGTTGTCAATCATGCGGCTCCACTGCTCAGGGCCGTCGTGGGCGCAGTTGATGCGAGCGAGATCCATGCCGGCAGCAGCGAAGCTCTCCACCAACTCTGCGTCGTCGGCGGCCTCGGCGGGCAGGGTCACCATAATGTGCGAAGTGACATCCGCGCGCTCCTGACCGAACAGCTCGGTGGCGTTGTTATCCAGGGCAATATCCGCGCGCTCATCATCGGCAATAATGCGGGCGACATCGATATCTGAGGTGCGCCCCGCCAGGGCCAACAGCGCGTTGAGGGCAAGTTCAAGGCGCCCCCGGGTGAAAGTCTCCACCGTGGTCAGACTGGTCACGCCGAGGTCGTGCAAACTGTTTTGCAGCTCACGGATGTCAATTGTGCGCAGGTGCGCGTAGTGCAGTAGGTTTTCCGCGTGCCGACGGCGCTCTTCCGGCACCTCTGCGAGCAGTGCAGATGCCTCCACCGAGACGTCGTCCAACTCTGTAATCAAATCGGTGACCTTGCTGATGAGGTCATCCAGACGCGGTACATCCGCGCCGCTTTCAGTGTTGTCAGTTGCTGTGTCTTGAGGGCTCTGCGCTGCCATAGAGAAGGCACTCCTGTGTTTAAGACGAAGCGTTGGCCAGAGTCGGCCACGCGGGCCAATAGAAGGTGGGCATTCTCATTCTCAAATGAGACGGCCGAAAGCGCATGTCGAGAAGACATGCGCTTTCGCTACCAGCAGTTACTTCCAGAATGGATCCTGCACATCTCGGAGCGTCTGAACGGACTTGTCCAGCTGCTTCTTTTCGTATTCGTCCAGCTCAAGCTCGATAACGCGGCGAATTCCTCGGCGGTTCACAATGGCTGGTGTTCCGATGAACACGTCCTCATGGCCATATTCACCTTGCAAGTATGCGGAGACCGGCAGAGCCACCTCTTGGTTTTGGAAAATGGCGCGCGTGATGCGGGCCAGACCCATACCGATTCCGTAGGAAGTGGAGCCCTTGGCATCGATGATCTCGTAGGCGGCATCACGGGTTCGGATGAAGATGTCCTCCAGCTCGTCGTGAAGCGCTGGGTCGGCGGCGAGGCGCTTGGACAGACTGACGCCTGCAACGTTGGCGCTGGACAACACCGGCAGCTCGGAGTCGCCATGTTCACCGATGATGTATGCGTGCACGCTCATCGGGGAAACATCGTAGTATTCACCCAGCATGTAGCGGAAACGTGCGGTGTCCAGGATGGTGCCGGAGCCGAAGACACGGTTGTGCGGCAGCCCGGAGTACTTCCACGCAGCGTATGTGAGTACGTCGACGGGGTTGGAAGCAATCAGTAGGAGCCCATCAAAACCGCTGTCCATAACGGAATCGACGATGGACTTCATGATTTTCATGTTCTTGTCCACCAGCTGCAGGCGAGTCTCGCCCGGCTTTTGTGCCGCACCTGCACAGATAACCACCAGCGCGGCATCGTCACAGTCGGCGTACGTGCCCTGGGTGACTTTGGTGCGCGACGACGCCCACACCACGCCATGGTTTAAGTCCATGACGTTGCCCATCGTCTTCTTCTCGTCGATGTCAATGATTGCCAAGTGGTCGACAGTGCCCTGGTTGACCAGCGAGTACGCGTATGCAACGCCGACGTCGCCAGCGCCGATCAGCACGACCTTATTTCCTGTGGATAGCTTCATAGCCCTCGGATCCTTCTCAACCGATTCGGAAAAAGTTGCGACACCCCACAGGCTACGCTTTGTGCGGAAAACTGGCGCGGGATGAATAACCCCCGTGGAAAAAATTTTGTCATGATGGGAGTCATGGGATTCCTGCGTCGCGCATTTACTTCGATTGCGCCCTCGATTGCGTCTACGGGCGACACACCTGTAGCTCAGCCAATCGAAACCGCCAGGACAGTGCGAGCTGCACGAGCAGCACGAACAGGAATTACAGGAGTCGCTGGCACAGCTGGCATGGCCAAAGCGCTGGGCGCAGTCGGCACCGGCAGCCTGATGGCCGCGAAAGTCTTTCGCGAACGCCTCCTAGGTACCGGCCCCGGCACTATCCGCAGCGCACTGCGGGCCGGCATCCCCTCCAACCCCGGTCTAATTGGTGCAGAAATTGCGTCATGGGCTGCCTTTAGCCCCTCGCTGATGCCGCGCACTCGGACCGCCACCGTTACTGTGACCTTCCTGGCACAGCTGGCGGGCCATGTCACCGGGGTGGCCATCGGCTATGGCTACAACACGACGATGCGGCGTCTGGCCAGCACTTCACTCAGCCGCTTTGCGCTGGCACCTCGTCACGAACGCGCACTGGCCGTGACCTGGCACGTGGCCACCACGGCCACCACCGCGGCGCTGTGGCTGCGCTCCATTTCCCAGCAGCGCGAAATTGGTCGCCTGGTGGGCAAGGATGAGCAGGAATCCGCACGCAGCCAGTTCGCCTCCACAATGATTGCCAGTGGTCTCTACCTGACCACTCGGGGGCTCTCCGCGCTGGCCAACCGCGGCTATGACCTACTGCGGGACAACCTCCGCCCCTGGCTTCCTCGCGGTCTCGCCCCGGTTCTCAGTGGTGCCATCGTCGGTGGTGCCGTGGCCGCCAGCATTGACCGACTGCTTATCCGTCGGACTTTGGAGTCCATCGCCAAGAAGTCCCGCTACCTGAATACCCTGGTCGTTCCAGGTCGCATGCAGCCGTGGGAGCCGGAACGTTCCGGAAGCCCATGGTCTCTGGAGCCGTGGTACGCACTCGGTGCCGAGGGTCGCGTCTTCGTCGCCGAAGGCCCCCGTGCCCGAGATTTGGCAGTGGTTACTGGCAAGCCGCTCTCCGAACTGCAGGAACCCATCCGCATTTATGCGGGCAAGGTGCAAGGCCGTTCTCTGCGGGAACAGGCGGAGCTCATCATCCGCGAGATGCACCGCACCGGCGCGTTCCGGCGCGATCACCTGGTTGTCTTCACCACCACCGGCACAGGTTGGGTGCCACCGTGGTCGGCACAGGCTGCAGAGTTCTTGACCCTTGGCAACTGCGCCACTGTCGCTCTGCAGTACTCTGACCTGCCCTCCCCAGTGGCGTGGCTAACGGACCACGAAACCCCAATCGCAGCTGGCCACACTCTTATCCATCGGGTGTTGCAGGAAGTCGACAAAATGCCGGAAAACGACCGGCCAAAGGTCTACGTCGCCGGTGAATCCCTCGGCGGGTTTGGCGGTCTCGGCGCGTTCGAGAATTCCGCCGACATGCTCGCACGCGTCGACGGTGCTGTTTGGACTGGCACACCGCAGTTCTCCGCAATGTGGAAAGAGCTGACGCACCGCCGGACAAAGGGGTCCCCAGAAATCGCTCCGGTCATCGACGAGGGTCGAAACATCCGCTTCGCTACGCGCCCCGACGAGCTGTACCACTCGTTCTATGGCACCAAGTTCGGGCCGTGGGAGTTCCCGCGCGTCGCATTCCTGCAGCATGCCTCTGACCCCATCGTCTGGTGGGATTACCCGCTGGCCTGGCGCCGCCCCGACTGGCTTGCAGAGCGCGTCGGCCGCGATGTCCTCCCCTCCATGCGCTGGCACCCGTTCGTCACCTTCTGGCAGGTGCTTATCGACGGCCTCGCCTCCGTCACCGTCCCCGGTGGTCACGGCCACCGGTACGAGGAAGAAATGCTGCCAACGTGGGCTTCCATCCTCGACATTCCGCTTGACGACGACCTGGGTGGCGCAGCCGGAATGCGCTTCAAGCGCGTGAGTAAATGGATTCGCCGCACTCAGCCGCCGCGTTCATAAACTTGTGACAGATATCCCTGAACAGCATTTTTTATGAATTTCGCATTAATTGTATTGCTTAAATGGTTGCGCATCCACTCATCTTGAGTACCATCGACGGCACAACCTAAAAACGTGTTGAGGAGGAATTTTCCTAATGACTAAGTACGAACTTCCTGAGCTGGATTACGCTTACGACGCTCTGGAGCCGCACATCTCCGGCGAGATTATGGAGCTGCACCACAGCAAGCACCACGCTAATTACGTCAACGGCGCCAACGCTGCTCTGGAGAAGCTCGCTGCTGCTCGCGAGTCCGGCGACTTCGCAGCTGTTACCGGCCTGTCCAAGGACCTGGCCTTTAACCTGGGTGGCCACACCAACCACTCCCTGTTCTGGAAGCTGCTGTCCCCGAACGGTGGCGGCCAGCCGACCGGCGAGCTGGCTGAGGCTATCGAGCGCGACTTCGGTTCTTTCGAGAAGTTCCAGGCTCACTTCAACGCTGCTGCTCTGGGTCTGCAGGGCTCCGGCTGGGCTGTTCTGGGTTACGACACCATTGCAGAGCGCCTGGTTATTGAGCAGATGACTGATCAGCAGGGCAACCTGTCCATCAACCTGAAGCCGGTTCTGCTGCTGGATATGTGGGAGCACGCTTTCTACCTGCAGTACAAGAACGTCAAGGCTGACTACGTCAAGGCTGTCTGGAACGTCTTCAACTGGGATTACGCTGCAGAGCTGTTCGCAGCTGCCAAGTAATCTCGGCTAACAGCGCGCGACTTTTACGCGTCCCTGCCGCGCGCTAAAGATGGCTTACCGGCTCGCTGACGGGGCTTACCCTCAGCGGGTCGGTTTTTTATGTCTTGTTTGAGACCACTTTTGGTATTTCCCGGGCGGCACACGTAGCCGTCGTTTAGCGTTAGTGCCCATGAGCACCAGCAACAATGTCAACGTCACCTATGAACACCTCGCCGTAGCTGATTCAGAGGCGGCGAAAATCGCTGTCGTCAGTTTGGACCGCGGAGACAAACTCAACGGTCTAACACTTGAGATGCTGACCGAGATGTCCACCGTCGCCCGGAAACTGGCAGCTGACCGTGATCTGCGCGGCGTAATCCTCCGTGGCGAGGGCAAATCGTTTTGCGCTGGGCTCGATTTCGCGTCGGCATTTAAGAAGCCCTCGCGCATTCTGCGCTCATTCGTCCCCGATATCCACGGCACGAACCTGTTCCAGCGCGCCTGCTGGGACTGGCGACGCCTGCCGGTGCCGGTCATTGCGGCGGTGCATGGGCACTGTTACGGCGGTGGTCTACAGATTGCGCTAGGTGCTGATTTCCGCATTACGACGAGCGATGCCAAGTGGTCAATCCTCGAAGCGAAGTGGGGGCTGATTCCGGATATGTCCGGTATGCGAACCATTCTCGACGAGGTCAGCGCCGATACTGCACGTTGGCTGACTATGTCTGGCGAAGAACTCAACGGCAAGGAAGCAACTGAGATTGGTCTGGCGACGTGGGCCGTGGACACGGAGGACGCTGCGCTTGAACTGGCCAAGGAGAAGTTGGCACAGCTGGCGACGCGCTCGCCGGATCAGCTGGCGGCGACCAAGCGGCTTTTCCGCGATGTGCACCGATCGCCTCGCTCAACATTCCGTGCCGAGCGCACACAACAGTTGCTGCTGTTAGCCCGCAAGAACACGGCCATCATTCGCAATGCTGCGATGAAGAAGGTCTCACCTAAGTTCGCCCGGCGCGGCACGTGGACGCGTGGTTAGCGCGCTAAGGAACCGGCAGGTCATCCCCATGCGGCAGGTCCGCGGCCGCGCGCTGTGAATCCAGCCAGTCGCGGACGTGGGCTACCGATCGGCAGTCATCGCCGTTGTAGCGCAGTAGCATAGCGCGCGCCTCGGCTTGCGTGAGCTTTTCAAAGGACTGTTCCGCGACAAAGTCGAGGTCAGTGGCCGTCGCAATGCGATACAGATCCAGCGATGCCTCGCCGTCAACATCGGCGTCGCGCCAGTGGAAGCCCGACCACGGGGCCACGACTTTCAGCCCCATGCCGACGGTGGAGAGGATCTGGCGACGGGCAACCTTCAGCATGTCGACCCAGTCCTCCGAGGCAATGAACTTGTCCACTTCTTCGCGGGTCGGCACCCGCACAATATTTGTCGGGCCAGCTGCCTCGGAACCGGAACCAGCCACATCGCCCGTGGCCAAATCCGCCGAATCTGCGGGCACCACAAATTCCTGGCCGCCGAACCGGGTAGCGCTCTGACGTAGCCAATAGTTCTCGCCCTCTGCCGCCCAGCAATAGGCGCGGAAGGTCTTGCCTTGTTCATGCGCCGCATTTCGACGTCGCATCAGGTAATCCCAGAAAATCGCAAAGTTCCTGGCCTCCGCCGTGCCGCCGAGCCCCTCTGGCCCCGGTGGCTCCCAGGTGATGAAGCCACGGTAGTCCTCCCCGGGCACCCATGTTCCCCACAGGTAGGCGCCATCGTTGGGATACGCCTCCATATCGATGTCCATCTCGACATCGCCACGCGGGGCCGATGTCTTGGCGGCTACCCGGAGCGCGTCGACGTCGGCAAGCCTCGCCCTCGCCATCCACACCTGCTCCTTGCTGACGTGCGGAGTGTTGGTACTCGCCTGCGCCAATGCCGTGACCGTGTCGATGCCCACACTGCGCAACCGCATGGATTTATCCCCAGGTAGAAGGAGGGAAATGTCGTCACTTGCGGTCAGCTCATCGAAGCAACGGTCGTGGTGATGGCAGGTTCGGCACTCCCGGATGCGCCGCGGCGCCAGCGGCCAGGTGCCCGGCGTAAACCGTGACGGTCGCCCCTGAGTGGCAGCGACGGCATCACGCGCGTCCCGCAACGCCATCCGGTACGAGGCGACGCGCGAGCCCTCATCAGCAATGACGATATGCCGTGTATCCAGGTTCATTCCGGTGGCACTAATCGCCCCCACCAGACCACAGGACACGCCCAGCCGGTGCAGCATCGCCGCCGCCTGCCCCAGCTTCACAGCATCGGGTCCGTAATGCCGTAGCTTCCACTCATCCGTGACAACCATCGCCTGACGCAGGGTCCGACCCATCACGCCATCACGCCCGAGCCGGTCAACGCCCAGCAGTCGCACCTGCATCGCCGCCGCACGCGCCGCATTGCTTGACGACGGCTTACGCCGCCGGCCCTGTTTGCGCGCAGAGAGCAGGTGCCGTGTGACAACCAGGACCGGCATGTACGTCGGTGAGGTCGTCTGCGGTGAATCATCGACCTTGACCAACAGATCAGGGTGGCAAATCTCGTCGATTCCCGAGTACACCCCGCCGGGAATCGGGCGCTCATGCATGAGCACGCCACCGGCGATGACGCTTTCTCCACGGGCGATGGCCTCAAGGGTATCCAGGTGAGCGTCCGGCCCCGAGGCCACTGTGTACAGGCCGGGGATGGACGCGATGGACGTCGGCAAGCGGTGCTCGTGGTGAGAAGCAGGTTCGACTAGCCGCCCCTCGCGCAGGTCGAGGCTCAGCCGGTAGCGGCAGCCGATGAGGTCGCTCGCGTGGAGAAGCGGGCGCGAAACGGATGAATCAGTCACAATGAGAATTAGCGTATCGCCACTCGGTAGGAAGTTTCACGTTAAGCTTGGATAGCAAGAATCGTGATGCAGCCACTGCATCTGGCAAGCGCACTCCGGCGCGGTGGGGTTTAAGGGTTTTCCGCCCCGCTTTTCCGGAGGGACTATCTGCGAGCAACTAGGCGAAGGAAAAAATGAGCTTCTTGGGTGACATCCGTGAGCGTCGGCGCGAAACCGCCAAGCAGGTGAAGGCTGCCAAGGCGAAGGCCAAGGAAGAGGCTCGCCACGCAGCTCGACTTAATCGCAAGGCACACAAGGCTGAGGTCAAGGCCGCTAAGCGCGACCAGAAGCACCAGCACAAGCTGGAGCTGAAGGAGGCCGCTGGCCGCGTTCGTTCTGAGGAAAAGCTCGGTAAGAAGGAACTCAAGCTGGAAAACCGTGCTCTGAAGCGCGCGGAGAAGATCCGCAAGGCAAGTGCCAAGGACGAGAAGAAGGCGCTGGCCGCCAAGCAGCGTCACCAGACCAAGATGGCCGAGAAGATCCTGGCACAGCAGCGCAGCCAGGGCTTCAACAAGGACAAGGCAAAGTCGTGGATCGGCGGCGCACGCCTGCTGGTACCCGTGCTGGTTCCGCTGGCCTACCGCGCCATCACTGCCCTCCAGCGCCGTGAACACTCGTCGGCCGCGCAGAAGTTCGGTGTTTCCGCTAATGATGCCGCTCGTTACCAGGGGCACGGTGCACCGCTGCTGGCCCGCATTGAGGCCACTCGCGGTTCGCTGACGGAACTGCGTAAGTCGGGCGCCAAGGGCACCGATGGTTTTATCAAGGACGCCAACTCGCGTCTGGATGTCATGACTGATGCTATTAATACTGCCGAGAAGATGACCCCGGAGCAGCGCCGTCGCGCGCACCACTCCATTACCGCAGAGCTGGATTCGCTGGACCGCCAGATCATTTCGGAGCTGGGCGCGTAAACCCGGTCGCTTCGGGTTGAGGCCACTCGCCGAGATTCATCGAATTGAGCGCGACTGTTGTTGAACAGCAACAGTCGCGCTTTTGCTCTTATTACCCCCGTATCGGGCTATTTTTTCCCACCGATGGCGCTACGGACTGAGAACTACTGTAATGAAGGCTATGCCATCTTCAGATAAATCTCAGACTGCAGCCTCGAATCTGAACGGTGCGGTCTCGAACAGCGACGCAACAGCCCAAAAGCCATTCACCCCTTCTCGTCGTGCCGTACTGCGTGCCGGCGCTACCGGTGCTGCTGCCGGAGCCATCGGCCTGGCACCCGCTACCAGTGCGGGGGCAAATCCTGAGTCACAGTCCCCAGCTAATGCTGGCGGTTCCGGTGGTTTTCAGGTATTCCAACACGGCGTGGCCTCTGGCGACCCACTGCCGGACTCGGTTCTTATCTGGACTCGTGTGACCTCACACCCAGGCGATACCGCAGGTGCAAACCAGGGCCGTCCTGTTGCACTGAAGTGGGAAGTCGCTTCTGATGAGGGCTTCGGCAACATCGTTGCCTCTGGCGCCCTGAACACCGACCCGGATGCTGACAACACTGTCAAGATCGATGTCAAGGGTCTCTCCGCTGATTCCTACTACTTCTACCGCTTTACCGTCACCGCTGGTGATCACGCGGGCCAGGTTTCCCCGATTGGCCAGACTCGCACTGCGCCGCCGGTGAACTCCTCGCCAGATCACCTGGGCATCGCGCTGACTTCCTGCGCTAACTGGGAAAGTGGCTTCTTCTCCGCTTACCGCGATATGGCGGAAAATGACCGCATCGACATCATCATGTGTGTCGGTGACTACATCTACGAGTACGAGGCCGGTGGCTACTCCGGCAAGGGCCCGGTTCGTGACCACAAGCCGGCTCACGAGATCATTTCTCTCGCTGACTACCGCCTGCGCTACGCCACCTACCGTACCGATGCGGACCTGCAGGAAGCTCACCGCGCAAAGCCGTGGATTGTGACCTGGGACGACCACGAGGTCGCCAACGATGATTGGCACAGTGGCGCTGAGAACCACGACCCGGAGACCGAAGGCGACTACATTGCCCGCCGCGACGCCGCTATCCAGGCGTACCTGGAGTGGCTGCCGGTTCGCGCGGTCCCGTTCTCCCAGGGCGGAAAGCTCTACCGCAGCTTCCGTTTCGGCGATCTCGCCGACCTGACCATGCTGGACCTGCGCACCTACCGTGACCAGCAGCTGAAGTTCATCCGCGCTGGCGAGACCGATGATGAGAACCGCTCCATGCTCGGCTCTGAGCAGTTCAATTACCTGCTCGGCCAGTGGCGTTCCTCGAGCGCAAAGTGGCGTGTCGTGGGCAACTCCGTCATGTTCACTCCGGTGCTGGTTCCGCCGCTGGATCCGGAGGCCACCCGCGCTGTCACCGAGCTGCTGAGCTTGCCTCAGGACGGCCTGCCGTACAACTTGGATCAGTGGGATGGCTACGCTGCTGAGCGTCGTAAGCTGATCAACATCATGGATAAGGAAGGCTACGACAACGTTGTCTTCCTCACCGGCGATATTCACTCCTCCTGGAACTGCAACGTACCGAAGGTCCCGGGCGAGTACCCGAGTGCCGGCATTGCCGCTATTGAGATTGTCTGTACTTCCGTCAGCGCCCCGAATATCGATGACATTGTGAAGCTGCCTCAGGACAACCCGATTTCCTTGGCTGCTACCGCTGGACTCAAGGCTGCGAACCCGTACGTCAACTACCTCGAGTTCGACCGCCACGGCTACACTGCCGTCTACTTCGGCCGCGAGGACGTTACCTCTGAGTACCGCCTTGTCGAGGTCAAGGAAGAACCGAACCAGCCGCTTTTCGTCGCCGCTACCTACCGCGGCAAGCCGGGTCAGGGCATGACCCAGGCTTAAGCGCCTTCTCGTCCTTTCGCTTTACGACGACTACCGAGAGCGCACCCCGCATTGCGCCCTCAGTGGCGTAGTTGCTGTTCACGACGGCCCTGCACAACATGCAGGGCCGTCTTTTTATTACCCCAAGTTCTTGTGCACAATTAATCGAATTATTAACAAACCATGTATTCAATATAAGTTGCACAATCGAGCTCAATTATCGTCAATAGACATTAAATTTCTTTGCACTTATACTGTGGGGGAAAGAAAAAAGGGCTCGATATTAATTTGAAGTTTCACCGTATTGAAGTTTCACTGTAAGCCTTCTTCATTATTACAAGTTCAGCACCAAGCTTAGGCAGGGATTCTATGGCACGCCGCGAACTAATTCAGTACATCGACGACCTCGATGGGACTCCGCTTGATTCCGCAGATCACCAAGTCGTTCGTTTCTCTTTCCGCGGTAAGAACTACATTCTCGACCTCTCTCAGGAAAATGCAGAGAAGTTCGAGCAGGTATTAGAACCGTATATTGCGAAAGCTTCCATTGATCACAGCACGGTTGTAGCTCCGCGTAAGCGCTCTTCCGCTAATCCCAATGCCGCTGAGGCCCGTGATCGCAATCGCAAGATTCGCCAGTGGGCACGAGAGAATGGCATGGATGTTGCAGACCGTGGTGCGCTGCCAAAGCACATTATTGAAAAGTACGAGAGCGCTAACTAGTTCTCACCCAGGTCCGTTTGCCTTCCACTGGGTTTCACCCAGCTTTACTATCTTTAAAACAGGGTCCCGCCACAGCGGGGCCCTGTTTTAAAGTTGGGGCAGGTAATTCGAGTCGCTAGGATAGCGGCTGGAATTGGCACACCGGCCTCATCCGGTTGTCTTACTTTTCTTATCCTTGACATGGAGGAGTCGGCCCGTGGTCATTTTGGAACCATTCGTTTGGCTGGTCTCGTTTGTCCTTAAGGCGTGGCACCTTTTACTGGCCTCAGTGTTTCACCTGCCGTCTTCTCTGTCCTGGACGCTTTCTCTCTTCCTGCTGGTGTTTACGGTGCGTGGCGCTTTAGCGTTTCTCGCGTTCCAGCAATTTATCTCGGCGCGCAAGACAGCCAACCTACGGCCGCAGCTTTTTATGCTCAAGGAGCGCTACCGCAGGAGCATCGAGCCGAACTCGCCACAATACGTAAACTTTGCCAGCAAGGAAATGCGCAAAGCAGAGGGGATTAAGACCTCCGTAATGCTGGCGCCCCTCTTCGTCCAGATTCCCGTGATTATGGGCCTTGTTCGCATGCTGAGGCACATGCTGCGGGCGTCTGAGGGGCCTGGGCTGCCTGCGTCTCATAATGTCGGATTCATCTCTAAGGATGAGATCTCCGACTTTCTGAGCGCGACATTCTTGGGACAGCCTCTACCCGCATATCTGCGCATGGACCCGGAGCAACTGCAAATCCTCGGGGGCAATCATGATTCGCTGTTAACTTTCTGCATTATCGGCATCGTGGCAGCGGCCTTTTTCACCGGTTTTAACTTGGTCGTTTCCTACCGCCGGTTGCAGCGCACTCTCGACTATTCCAATAGCGTCAGTGTATTCCTCAGCAAATTCATGCGCGTAATGCTTATCTACGCACCGCTGATGATCCTCTTCGCGGGTTTCTTTGGCCCAACACCTGTGGCTCTAATTGTCTACTGGGTCACCAATAACTTCTGGACACTGACCCAAAATATCATTCTCACCCGCTATGTGGAAAAGACCTACCCGCTCACGGACGATTTCCGAACTCTTCAAAACCACCAAAAGGGTGAATACGAATCGGAGCGGGAAGAAAAGAAGAAGTTAAAGCAGGCCAAGCGTCACTTTTATATCAAATCCGCATTCGCTCCGTGGAAGATAAAGCAGCATAAGAGCGAATATGCCGCTATTGAGAAGGAATCGCGGGACCGCCGTAAAGCAAAGCAGGAAGAAGAATATGCCCAGGCTTTGAAAATTGCGAAGGTTCGCTACATGGTGACCCAGATGCGGCCTGGTGCTCAGGACAATTTGCCATCCCTGACGCAGGATATGAAGATTTCCTCGGGTATAGTTCCGCCGCTTCCCGGCCTGGCTAAAGTGCGGGACGACATGAAACGACAAGCCGAGAAAGCGCAAAAAGCACAGAAACGGCCGAAGCCAATTCTGATTGCAAAGAACCTGGGAATGCTACTCGGCCAGAATACGAAGAATATGGTTAAGAAAGCCACCGGCTCAAAGGAGTCGGACTGGAAACGCTTCCGAGATTAGCCCGTGAGTAAAAAGGCAAGAACTACGACGCGTTAAAAAAGGGAATTAAGTATTTACGTGACCAGGTCACGGGCCAGGTCGCGCGCCATCTGCAGCGGGTTCAGGTCTTTGGACATCTTGGCACCCGCGAGGCCGCCGTCGAGGTAGAGCAACAGCATATTTGCGTGAGCAGACGGCATACTAGATTCATTTTCAGTCAGCAGCGTGTGTAGCTGTTGCCAAACCCAGGAACGGTGATCGGCTGCGGCCTGACGGATGTCCTGCTCCGACTCCGTTTCCGGCCGCGGATATTCACTAGCCGCATTCTGGAAGTGTGAACCACGGAAGTCGATTGCCGGCTGCTCCGCAATACACTGATCAAAGAACGCGAGAATCTTCTCCGCCGGGGTATCCAACGAGGCCACTCGCTGCTCCCAAGCCTCCCGCCATTTGGCGTCGAGGTCTTGCAGATATGCAATGACTAGCTTGTCCTTGGATCCAAACAACGAATACAGGCTGGCTTTGGCCACATCAGCTTCCCGCAGGATGCGGTCAATGCCGACAACGCGGATACCCTCTGTTGTAAACAGAGTTGTCGCTGATGCCAGGAGGCGCTCCCGCGGACTGGGGCGGTTACGACGGCGAGAGGAAGCGCGGCCGCCTTTTGCGCCCTTGCCCGTTGTCGCTTCTGCCACGGCAGTACCTCTCGTCCTTCCAAAGTCACACCCCGTTCTAACAGCTGCTTACTCGCAAACACCGGCATTAGCGCCATTGCTTTCAGAGCACTGAACAGGGCGTTCATAGTCTGTGATATTCCATTGTAGGCGTATCTGCGACTGTGATTTTGTAAAAGAACAAACTAGTCAGTCTTTCAGCCTCTAGTCCTACTTTAGCGTGCGATGATTGCCGCCCCCAACAGATGTCGCGACAATCGCAGAACGCCAACTTCACGACAACCGCACAACAAAAAAAGGGCATCTCAATGTTGATGAGATGCCCCGCGCTCTAGCTCACTATCCAGTAGATAGCAGCGTTACGACGCTTCGTGCATAGTCGCGCTGTTTTGCTTGGCTTACTTGCGCTTTTGAACCAGGCCGACAATCCACAACAGGATCACGGCGCCGAGCAGACAGGTGAGGAAGCTGAAGAACTTTCCGCCACCGGCGACATCAACGCCGAACAGGGTGAGCAGCCAACCGCCCAAGAAACCACCGACGATACCAACGACGATATTCAGGACGACGCCCATCTGTTCATCGGTGTTCATGATCTTAGAGCCGATCCAGCCGGCAAGACCACCGATGATAATCCAGCTGATGAAGCCCATCGTGGGACTAAAGGAGGCAGCAAGAAGAATCTCGTTCATGATAGATATTCCTTTCCCGAAATCGTTCTGACTCAACTATAAGTCTTTCCGAAAACTCTTGCATACACTGCAAGCACTATCAGGCCATTTCGGCCACTGAGAAACTAGCGAGATAACAGTCGGATAGCCACAGGAAAACTCTTATAAAATCTGCACTTTCTGCATGAAAACAGGGTTTATGCAGACGAGAGGCCTCATTTGGATAAACCGAAGCCGGCCCCGACACCTGTCGGAAACCGGCTAGGTTCTACTTATAAATATTCGGTAACGGTTTCTACTCTCGGCGCTAACCGCGCCTCGACGACCGCCGCCGGCGTCTTTTCTCAGCCCCCTCGAAGGGCGCTTTAGGCGTCAGTCTCCGGGCGGACGACCATCATCGGGCAAGCAGCCGCCTGCAGGAGTGCACGCGAAGTGGAGCCGAGCAGCATGCCCTTGAAACCTCCGCGGCCGTGGCTGCCGACGACCAGCAGCTGCGAGCCTTCCGAGGCATCAGCCAGAGCACGAACCGGGCGGTCGCGGGTAACAACCTTCTTGATGGCCACTTCCGGGTACTTCTTAGCGTACTTCTCCAGACGGTGGCCGAGCAGAGCCTTCTGCTCCTCTTCCACAACCTGCCACTGGCTCTGAGCTGCAGAAAGGCCAGCCAGGGAAGCCTGTACCTGCATATCCATCCAGGTATGAACTGCAATCAGCTCGGCACCACGGGCATCGGCCTCACGGAATGCGTACTCCGTTGCCTTTTCGGAAATATCGGAGCCATCGACACCGACAACGACAGGACCGTACTTGGTCTCATCGGTTACCAGGTTGTCCTCGCGGACAACAACAACCGGGCACGATGCGTGGGAAACAACAGCGGCGGAAACCGAACCCATGACCATGCCAGAGAGCCCGCCCAGGCCGCGAGAGCCCATAACCACCATGGTTGCCTGCTCAGACAGGTCGAGCAGCATGTCAATCGGGCTGCCCTCTTCAATCTGGTGGCTGACATCTACCGACGGTGCGAAGTCGAGGGCAATCTTCTTGGCCTCGTTAATCTTCTCCAGGGTCTCGGCCTCAAGATCGTCGTAAAGCTCCTGCGGCGGAACCATGCCCTCTGCGTAGAGGAACTGCGGCATGGAGTAGCTGCTGACCAGACGGAGCGGCTCACCGCGCTTCACTGCGGTGTTAGCGGCCCACTTGACGGCGGTCTTGGATGCCTCCGAGCCATCGACCGCGCACACAATGATGTTCTGCCTTGGCATTGATTGCCTCCTTATTATGCGATCCATAAAAATTGGCTCTCTGCGGCCCGACCGCAACGCAGCTACACCTATCGCACCTGCTTGGACGCCATTTTAATGGACAAGCTTTGCTATTTAGTCAACTCTTCCGAGCCAACCCTTTTATTACTTTCACCTCCACCCTACCCCCATTATGTTGCGACCGACAGGGCAGAATGTTGTCCGCCTACGCCATTAGGGGCGATACCAACACAGCCCTGCGCCAGCAGCTCCGCTTGCCCGCCGGGTGAATCCGGGGCACCTGTTAAAGTCAGCCGTATGCGTCGCATGCCACTGCCCATTCGCGATGGGCTCAACCCATCCCGCATCGCCGCTCCCGGGCGTCGTGGCGATGCCCCCACCCGTGCGTGGGATCTGCTCGCAGGCGCTATCGCAGGTCAAACCCACCGCCACCCGGACGATGATGAAGCTGCTGTGGCCAAACGTTTTGCAGATGGGCTCGTCGTTCGCGCCAACTCAGTGCCGTACAGTCCGGATGACATGGTGAAGCCCGGCGCGGAAATGTGGTTTTACCGCACCCCGGCACCGGAGCGCACAATCGCGGGGCCGATGCCGATTGTCTTTCAAGATGACAACCTTGTGGTCGTCGACAAGCCGTCGTTTTTGGCAACGATGCCGCGCGGCCGACACATTACGGAAACTGCTGTGGTTCGTCTGCGGCGGGAGCTGGGTAATCCGGAGTTGGTTCCCGCGCATCGCCTCGACAGGCTGACGTCGGGGTTGCTCATCTTTACCGCCCGGCGCGAAGTTCGCGGTGCTTACCAGGGACTTTTCGCATCGGGGGAAGTCACTAAGCGCTATCACGCGCTGACGTCGCCCACACCCATCGCTGGCGCGGCCAGCGAAGCCCTGCCCGAGACCCCACTGGAATTGCGCACACGACAGCACAAAATTGCTGGCCAGATGCAGGCTTATACTCTCGAGGGCGAGCCAAACGCCCACACCATCATCGAGCGCATTTCGCTTGTCGACGTGCCTTCGGACGCCGACGGCCTCGCTGCCGACAGTGGTCGCGTTGCGCTGTGGCAATTGAAGCCCATCACCGGACGCACTCATCAGCTGCGGCTGCACTTGAGTGAACTGGGCTTTCCCATCCTGGGTGACCAGTACTACCCGGAGATTCTGCCGCTGGAGGCCGAGAATACCTCGGAGCCCCTGCACCTGGTCTGTGTTGAAATGAGTTTCGCTGACCCCGTGACTGGGGAACAACGAACGTTCCATTCCCGTCGCAGCGTTTTCAATCCGCTTTCGCTGCCGGATATTAATTCGCCGTTAATCAAATCTAATTAGAAGAGAGCCCCTCCCCCATGTCTGCCAAGCATGCAAAACGCCCCACCAAATCATCCGCTGAGTCTTCTTTGAAGCATTCCGCCCCACCAGCGGCGGCCTACGCTGAGGGGCTCACCAAGAAGTACGGTGTCGGCAATGCCGCTGTTACTGCACTGGACCATGTCGATATCTCTTTTGCCGCTGGTGAGTTCACCGCGATCATGGGGCCGTCCGGGTCGGGTAAGTCGACATTGATGCACTGCATGGCCGGCTTGGACTCCGCGACGTCGGGAAGCGCGTACATCGGCACGACGGAACTGTCGAAGCTGTCGGACAAGGAGATTACGGCGCTGCGGCGTGACCGCCTGGGCTTTGTGTTCCAGTCCTTCAACTTGGTGCCGACGTTGACAGCGGCGGAGAACATCACCCTGCCTATCAATATCGCTGGTCGTAAGGTGGATAAGCAGTGGTTCGAGGAAATCACCACGCGCCTCGGGCTTAAAGAACGGCTTACGCACCGCCCCTCGGAACTGTCCGGTGGCCAGCAGCAGCGTGTCGCCTGTGCGCGTGCCATTGTCAGCCGGCCGGAGATCATCTTTGGAGATGAGCCGACGGGCAACTTGGACTCGAACTCATCCCGTGAGGTGTTGACGATTCTCCGCGATGCGGTTGATGACATCGGCCAGACCGTTGTCATTGTGACGCATGATGCCACCGCCGCTTCCTACGCAGACCGTGTTGTGTTCCTCGCGGATGGCCGCGTGGTTGACGAGCTTCGCAACCCCACGCCCGCCGATATCTTGGCGCGCATGGCAGATATTGAGAATCTTTAGGAAGGCAGGTCATCTCTCCCCATGGCATCATCGTCTTCCACGCTAAGCCGCGTCGCCTGGCGTAATATCACCTCGCACAAGTTGCGCCTCGTGCTCACAATTATTTCGGTCGTGCTGGGCACAGCCTTCATCACCGGCGCATTTGTGTTCACATCATCGCTGGACAAGGCCTTTAAGGGCGCAATGAGTACCGCTTATGACGGTGTCGACGTGGTGGTGACGGCCCCAGCTGACAATCCCGGTGCTCTCACCGAAGAAACCGCGCAGAAAATCGAAAGCTTCCCCGGGGTCCGAGCCCTCAACATTGGCGATCCCAACAACAGCATTACGGCCACGGGAGCCGACGGCAAGCCGATTCAAACCAATGGTTCGCCATCGATGGGTCTTCCCTACTATCCAGCGGCCGAAGCGGTGGGCAACAAGGTCACGGTTACCGAGGGGCACGCGCCGGAAACACCAGGTGAGGTGGTCGTCAACTCCACTACCGCCGAACTCGGCAACCTCCACGTCGGCACTGAAATCAAGGTGGCCACCCGTCTCGAGCGGGCGACGGTGAAGGTCGTCGGCATCGCCGATACCTCCATCGACGAAACCGGCTACCTCGCGGTCTTTTTCACCCAGAATCAGTGGCGAGAGCTCTACGGCGCGGACAGCCATATGGACATGTTCACCCTCGCCGCCGATTCCACCACTGACGCTGCCACGCTTACCCGTGATGTCGCAGAAGCATTCCCCGAGCTCAAGGTAGAGGCAGGCTCTAAGCTCGCCGACGAGGCCTCCGAACGTGTCTCCTCTGCCTTAAGCTTTGTCAACTACTTCCTCATCGCTTTCGGGCTCATCGGGCTGCTGGTCGGGATCTTCATCATTTCCAATACTTTCACCATGCTGGTCACTCAGCGCATGAAGGAATTCGCTCTCCTCCGCGCCCTCGGTGCTTCACGACGACAGCTCACTGCGTCCGTCCTCTTGGAGGCATTCATTGTTGGCCTCATCGGTTCCGCACTAGGTGTCATCACGGGATTTGGGCTGAGCCAGGGGCTATTCATGCTTCTCGATGCCATGAGTATCTCCATGCCCGGCGATGGCCTGACATTCGAACCGGTGGCAGTCATCGTTCCTCTCCTTGTCGGCGTGGCCATCACCATGATCGCCGCCTGGACGCCGGCCGCCCGCGCTGGCGCGGTCCCTCCTGTAGAAGCCATGCGCTCTGGGGATCAAACAACCAGCAATAGCCTCAGTGCTAGGACGTGGACCGGTACTGTGCTGGCGTCCGCCGCGATCGCAATCATTGCCTGGGCATTGCAGTGGAACGACGCAGAAACCAAGATTCGTGCCGTCTTCGTTGGTGTCGGTGCAGTGATGGCCGTAGCCTCCGTCTGGCTTGTCGGCCCCGCGCTGTCCATGCCTCTGATCGGAGGACTGGGGCGCGTCGTAGGTGCGCCTTTTGGAACCGTCGGCAAGCTTGCGGCGACGAACTCCCACCGCAATCCGCGCAGAACGGGAACCACATCGTTTGCACTGACGCTCGGGCTTGCGCTGGTGACTGTGATTGGCATGTTCGGTGTGTCCATGAAGGAGGCGGTCAATGAGTGGTCAGAGACCAATCTGACGGCTGACTTCGTGCTCTCGCCACCTCTGACCGCACATTCGGCCCTGCCGCTTGGGGTCGAGGATGCGGTGAAGGATATCGATGGTGTCGACGACACCGCAACCTTGTCGATTGGCGCGCTGCTGGTGATCCCGCCTGAAGAAGCCGGCACGATGATAGCTTCCGACGGCGAACAAACTGAAGTCGGACCGGAATCTAGTAATGCGTCAGTTTTCAACTCCAACGTCGGCAAATGGTACGGCACTCGCGCCATACAGGGCTCCCTCGATCTGGCCAAGCCGGATGCGGGAATTGTCATCAGCGAATCAACAGCGAAAAAGAATGGTTGGAACGTTGGCACTGAGCTCGCAGTGGTTTCCAAAGGCGGCATAACACGGCTCCCCGTCACCGGCATTTTTGCTGACACGAATGATCCAGGCCAGTCGATTATGGTCTCCGACGAAGCCGCCCATAAATATGTCAAAAGCAGCCACCTGTTGCCTTTCCAGACCTACGTCGATATTTCTGATTCCATCGCGGCAGACAGCGGCTCCATGGATGAAATGAAGCAAAAGCTTAGCGACGCAGTTGCGGACTACCTCGTAGTACAGGTGATGACTGCTAAGGAGTTTGCGGGTCTGGCTAATGCCTCTATCGATGTCATGCTGGGAATCGTCTACGCGCTGCTGGCCCTGGCGGTCATCATTTCGATTCTGGGAATTATCAATACTGTCGCGCTCTCGGTTGTCGAGCGCCGCCAGGAGATTGGCATGCTTCGGGCCGTCGGCCTGCAACGCTCGGGGATTCGCCGGATGATTCGCCTGGAATCTGTGGAAATCTCCATTTTCGGCGCGGTTGTAGGTATTGTCCTCGGCTTGTTCCTCGGCTGGTCACTTCTAACCGTGCTGAAGGATGAGGGCCTGAATACTATCGCGGTACCGTGGCTGCAGATCGTTCTCATGCTGCTTGGGTCTGCGCTTGTGGGCATTATTGCTGCTCTCGGCCCTGGTCAGAAGGCCGCGAAGACACCGCCCCTGGCCGCTATCGCAAACGAATAGTCGCCGTTATATGAAACCGCCCCGTGCAGATATTGTTTCTGCACGGGGTTTCTATTTCGCCTTATCGCCTACGCTGAATCAGCTATCCGGCTCACGCATTTCCGCTGGCAATTTATACGGTCGCGTTGGCCTTGCGAACCTCGCGTTCTCGATTCTTCAGCGCCTTATTGAGAAGCATAAAGAACCACACAAAGCCGACCGTCAGGATAATGTGGCCGAGCCCTGCAATTCCCGAGTACATCGCACCCCAGGCCTCCGGGCCTGAAACAACGTGCACGATACCGTTAGCCACCATCATGCCAATCGTCCAAACAATGCCGACATTCTGAACGATGAACCAGCGATCAAAGCCCTTGACAGCTGAAATATTGAATTGCCCATCCAATGCCAGCGCAACCAAGAAGAAAATCATGCCAAGAACAAGGAAATGCGTGTGCAGCGTATTGAGCTGCGTTTTATCCCCAAAATCCATCGCACGGGTAAATTCACGATAGAAAACGCCAGAAAACAGACCAAGACCAAGATAGACCGAAGCAGCTGTGAATAACTTACGCATACTTCGTAGCCTACTCAGATAACGCTGGCTTCTAAACGGACCAAACCCAAGGGGTTAAACGAAAGTTTGATTCCGCGAATCTAGACGGCCTCAAACTAACCGCGCGAATCGAGCCAGCATGCGTGTCGGCACAGCCTTAAAAAGGATCATCACCAGGCCATATAGGCCGGGCGCTACCTCCGCCCGACCCCTTTCCGCTGCACGTAACGTGCGCACCACTAGATAATTGAGATTCTGCTCCGGCATAAGACGCAACTTCACCGACTTCGCCTGCTTCACGACGTCCCGGAGAGCGGTGGTCTTAACCTTTCCCGGGTAGCAAATAGTTACAGTTACACCATTAGGCTTTAATTCATCCCTAAGGCTGATACCCCAATGCCGAATAAACGCTTTCGATGCCGTATATACTGCTAGCCCTGGAGTTGGTGCTACAGCTGAGATCGATGAAACGAGAATGATGTGGCCATTCTCTTCGAATAAATCGTTTAGAGAGTAAACCGCTGCGACCGTTCCGCGAATATTCGTCTGTATCATTTGATCAGCCCGCGAAAAGTCCTGGGTATTAACATCGCCATAATTCGCGTACGCGGCATTGAGGATTAAATAAACTATCGTCGCGTGATGGCGCTCAACACGATTCCGGAGCTTATCGCCAAAATCATCATCGGACTGGTCTAGACGAAGATATCGAAGACGCGAACCTTGGGTCCTAGAGTGTTCAGCGGCCTCGCTGGAAGAATCATCGTTGTAGCTACGAGAGATACACCAGATTTCATCTAGGTCTGGACGTAGCTGCCCGAGCCTATCGGCGAAGACGGCACCTATGCCCCGAGATGCTCCAGTCACGATTCCCACTCGCATGATTTCCAAGATACAGCTGGCTGGCTCAGGCAATTAAAACGGCGCCGACCAAGAGTGCTGTATGGGAATAAACATGCCGACAAAAAGATACAGCGTTAAAACACTTACGCTAGTTTATGTTGTTTACTTGTGGGTAAAACAAAAGTGGGCCGCAGCAGCCCACCCCACACGGGAACTGGCTACCACGACCCACAAAACAAGATTATTACGCCGGCGGCGACCTACTCTCCCACACCCTCCCGAGTGCAGTACCATCGGCGCTGGTGGACTTAGCTTCCGGGTTCGGAATGGGACCGGGCGTGACCCCACCGCTAACACCACCGACAAAAACCAGGCAACAACCATCCCCACCACAACTTTGGGTGGGAGGTGTCATGCCAGACACTGAATAACGGACGCG
>NZ_KV836072.1:0-10476 GCF_001838215.1 Corynebacterium sp. HMSC061H03 | reverse complement strand
AAAGTCAGACACACTTTTTGCTACTTAACCCGCCGTTTACCTCAGTGATTGGTAATCCGTATAGCTGTAGCAACTTTGTCTGAACAGTGGAATACTGGGGGTATGGTACACACCGACTCCGTTATTCAGAAACTGTCCACCGAAGAATCCCTTGAGCTGCTGGCTACGCAGACTTTTGGGCGTCTGGTTGTTCGTCGTAAAGACGATATGGATCTTTTCCCACTGAACTACGTCGTTCATGAGGGGAACATTTACTTCCGCACTGCCGAGGGGTCGAAGCTCTTTACTGTCTCCCTGAACCACGATGTTCTTTTTGAGGCCGACTTTGTTGACAAGGATGCCCAGAAGGCCTGGTCGGTCATCGTTAAGGGTGACGCAGAGGTTCTCACCTCCCGCGCGGATATTAACGCTGCGGATGAGCTGTCGCTGAAGCCCTGGCTGCCGACGTTGAAATACAACTACGTGCGCATTACCCCGAACGATGTTTCGGGTCGCCATTTCCACCTCGGGGAGGAGCCGAATCGCTACGAAGTGTAGCGGTGGCATACGGCACTTATGCTTGACGACGGTGGGGGCTCCGTCGTCAAGCAAAGCTATCAGCGTGCAAAGCCAGCTCTTAGTGGCTGAGCACCGCCGTTAGCTGTTTTTTTAAAAATTGTTGGGTTAAATTACCCAAAAGCGCCCTAAGTGAGATTCAACGCGTTACAGTCGCAAATGTGACGTGCACCATAGAATCGACCGATGGGGTGCCAGCGCAGCCCGATGTGCGCAGGCAGTCCCCACGTATGCAGAAAATAGTAGATGAAGCGCGCGCGATGCTGCGCGAATCGGGTTGGAGCGCTATCAGCATGCGCCGCCTAGCGGCGCGACTCGATGTGAAGGCGCCATCGCTGTACAAGCACATCAGCGGCAAGGAAGAGCTCCTTCAGCTGCTGCTGACCGAGAGCCTCGAGAATCTGGGCAAGCGTATTCATGCTGCCATTGATGAGGAATGCACTTCGGCATCTCTGCTGCAGGCGTACCGCCAGGCAGTTCTCGACGATCCTCATGGTTACCGGTTGATGAGTCGCACCAACTTCGTGAATGTCGCCTCGCCTTCGTCGTTGGATGCCTGGATTCGCGATGCATTCATTAAGGTTGCCGGCGATGAGTCTAAGGGGTTGGCCATGTGGGCGTTCGCCCATGGTTTGGTGACCGCCGAGCTCGTCCAGGATGGTTCACCTGCGCTGGAACCCAGCGCCGAAGCCGGTGCGGCAGACAGCTTGGCCGCAGTTGGGGCTATTTGGGACGCTGGCGCGGAGGCCTTCTCTTAGGGGGCTCACTGCTTGGGCCGCCCCTGGGCAGTAGCCTAGCGCCACCAAGAATCGGCTGGTCCGGGAGGGACGGCTCGCTTGTGCCGGGAAATGGAGTAGAGGTGCTCGATTCGCGCGGCATCCTCATCTGAGACGGCCTTGCCTTCGAGGTAGTCGTCGATGGCGGTATAGGTCACCCCGAGCGCAACTTCGTCGGGAAGCGCAGGGCGATCTTCTTCCAGGTCGGCCGTCGGCACCTTCTCCCACGTACGGGCTGGTGCGCCGAGGTGGCGGAGTAAGGCCGCGCCCTGGCGCTTGTTCAGTCCCTGCAGCGGGACGAGGTCGCAGGCGCCGTCGCCGTGTTTGGTGTAGAAGCCGGTGACAGCCTCCGCGGCGTGATCTGTGCCGATGACCAAAGCGCCGTCAACACCTGCCACTGCGTACTGGGCAATCATTCGCATGCGGGCCTTAATATTTCCCTTGTTGAAGTCGCTGATAGTGCTGCCGGCCAGGGCATCGGTGACCTGGGTGGTCATCGCAGCAGTGGCCGGTGCGATATCGATAGTTAGCCTTTGGTCAGGCTGAATGAATTGCAGTGCCACCTGTGCGTCGTCCTCATCGGCCTGCACGCCGTGGGGGAGGCGAATGGCAATGAAAGTGGCATCCACACCGCCGTCGCGAAGCTTTTCGACGGCCAACTGCGCTAAACGTCCGGCCAGCGTGGAATCTTGACCGCCGGAAATTCCGAGCACGAATCCTTTGGCGTGCGCGGCTCGGAAATAATCGCAGAGAAAATCGACTCGGCGGCTGATTTCCTCGGCGGCATTGATGGTGGGCTGGACGTGGAGGTCGTTAATAACCTTCGACTGGAGGGGATGTGGCAGATCCTGTGTGCCTACTGGTGTCATGAGCCTCACTCTACCGTTAGTTCCGGACGGGAAAAGGGATGGTTTTCCTGCCAGAAGAGTGCCAAAACTCTCATCTTTATCGAGTAAGTGCAGTTCGGATAGGGGGTCTTTGCCCGGACGGTGGCAAGATTTCCAGCGTGAGTACAACCGAACAAAATAAGACTGGACCGAACCGGGAAACCACCACAACTCGGTCGATAGCCGTGGCTATCATCGCCGCTCTGGGCGGCCTCCTCTTTGGTTACGACACCGGTGTCATCTCAGGCGCGCTGCTGTATATCCAGCGCTCTTTTGAGCTGACTCCAGGACAGGAATCCACTGTCACCGCCATGCTCTTGGTCGGTGCGGCTATCGGTGCGTTCCTGGGCGGTCGCGTAGCGGACTCTCTGGGGCGCCGTGGCACCATCCTGCTAGGAGCGGTCGGCTTCATCATCGGCAGTATCTGGTGTGCTTTCGCTACTAGTGCTTTTTCGCTGGGTGCTGCGCGTACTTTGCTCGGCGTCTGTATCGGTGGTGTTTCCATCGTCGTGCCGATGTACATCTCCGAGATGGCACCGCCGCATGTGCGTGGACGGCTGGTCAGCCTGAACTCGCTGATGATCGTGATTGGTCAGTTGGTGGCGTTTCTCACCAACTCGGCCCTAGCCTCCTCCGGTAACTGGCGGCTCATGCTTGGACTCGGTGCTGTCCCCGGCATCGTGCTGCTCATCGGCATGCTGGTTTTGCCCGACACACCGGCCTACCTCGTCCGTCGAGGACAGGAGGGCAAGGCGCTGGCCGTGCTGCGTCAGATGCAGGGAGATGAGGCGACCTTGGCTGAGGTTGCCGTTGGTGAGGCGTCGTCAAGCGCCGATCAGCGTGCAGCAGAGCGTCTGGCTGTGAAAACCCCGTGGGTGCGACGCACCGTCATCATTGCGATGCTGATTGGCGTGACGCAGCAGGTCACGGGTGCGAACGCGATTATGTATTTCGCGCCGACGATGATGAACAAGGTTGGCTTGTCGACGGAAAGCTCTGTCTACACCTCCATCATCATCGGTATCGCCTCGGTGATCTCGTGTGCAATCGGTATGAGCATTATTGACCGCGTTGGTCGCCGGCGAATGCTGATTATCGGTTTGGTGGGCTGTGCAAGCTCGCTGCTCGTGCTGGCGCCCGTCTATGGCCTGTCGAGTAACTCTTCGACGGGTGCCATGATGTCGCTTCTGCTGATGACTGTATTTATCGTATTTCAGCAGGCGGCTGTGTCGGTGGCGACCTGGCTCCTGATTTCCGAGATTGTCCCGACAGAAGCCCGTGGCCTGGGTATGGGGCTGGCAGGGCTCGCGCTCTGGGTTGCGAACTGGTTTGTGGCGCAGGCATTTCTCCCGATGGTGGATGCTGTCGGTGGTGCGTGGTCATTCTTCTTCTTTGCCATCACGGGTGCGATTGCGCTGGTATTCACCATCAAGGCGGTGCCGGAGACTTCTGGCAAGACACTTGCCGAGGTCCGCGAGTACATGATTGCCGCTGCCAAATAGAGAAGCGGAGGCAGTTGCAACGTGGGGAGTTGCAATCTTGGGGTTGACCGTCAAAGGACATGTTTCCCCCGGATTTTTGGAGTTATTCCGCTTATTAGGTAGTATGGCAACTCGTGTCGTAACGCATACTCTTTGATATTTCTTCGGATTATCAGGAAGGGTGCGTTGCCAGGCAGTCACTGGGGTGATTGTCCGGGGAGAGTGCAGTGTGCACATTCCCGTTTCGGAGCCGAGTAGAAAGGAGCGCCCGAATGAAGGTCCGCAAGTCCCTTCGGTCGCTGAAGAACAAGCCGGGCGCTCAGGTCGTGCGCCGTCGTGGCAAGGTCTACGTGATCAACAAGAAGGAGCCGCGCTTCAAGGCCCGCCAGGGCTAAGCCTTATTTAGGCTAGCGCGAAGCAAATAGCTTCCTCATTTATTGCCAAAACCGCAATCTGAAGTCGCAGTTTTACTGTGGCTAAAGGTTGCGGTTTTTGGTTTTTAGGGAGGGGAGGTTCAGGCGGTTACTGCGTTTATGGCTGGCGGCGGTGGGGCGATGGAAGTTACTGACTACGTTTATGACAGAAATGGCTCGAAAAATGGCTTGAAAGTGTCATAAACTTACACAGTTTCACATGTGCAGCCCGTGTTCACATGTGCAGCCCGTGATTTTTTGAGATCGCTGCTGAGTCCGAAGTTGGGCAGGGGAGGGACAGGGAAGGGGAGGGGCGGTGCTGCGCCTGTTATTGGTGTGATTGGCCTCGAGCCGTCTTGCAGTAATTGGTTTAACCAAAATCCACCGATAGTCGTTTTTCTACGATTTTCTAGAATTTTTAGCGTGAAATTACAAGGTTGTGGTGCGTCTGTGTACAACATCTTGTGCGCAAGAAATCTCCGAACAGGGAATATCATGGTTGTGACTACTACATCTAGTGTGACTAGAGTTTTTCAGACACCAAGTGTAGTGTTTTCGATGTCGAGCCAAGGATAGCTAAAAGAATCTGTCGGCCACCCGTACTCGGTTTCTCATGAACCTCCGGGAGCTTTCAGTCAATCGATCAATCCGCTGATTCCTCGGCCACTTCCGTTGTTTGTACGAAGTCGATCCGATTCATTGGTCTTACCCAAAGCCAGAAAGTTTGTGAGAGTCATGGTTACCGTTTACAGCAAGCCTGCATGTGTCCAGTGCCGCGCTACCACTCGTGCCCTCGATAAGGCTGGAATTGCCTACGATATCGTCGACATCACCATGGACGATGAGGCTCGGGATTACGTTATGGCTCTCGGCCACCTCCAGGCGCCGGTCGTTGACACTGGCACTGAGACCTGGTCGGGTTTCCGCCCGGATCGCATCAAAGCTCTCCAGGCAGCTTAAGAATCACACACCTCCCCGCACATTTCGTTGACCACCCGGGAAACGAAGATTGCGGGGGTTTTGCGATGTAAAGGGTGAAGCTCTCATGCTGGTGGTGTATTTCTCCTCGGCGACGGGGAATACACACAAGTTTGTTGAAAAGCTAGGTATCAAAAATGCCCGTATTCCCATCCGTCGTAATGAGCCGGAGCTTATCGTCGATGAGCCCTACGTCCTCATTTGTCCGACTTATGGTGGCGGTGCTTCCATCAGCGGTGGTAACTCAAGGCCAGTTCCTCCGCAGGTCATCAAATTTCTTAATAACGAGCACAACCGCTCTTTCATCCGAGGTGTGATTGCTGCCGGCAATCTCAACTTCGGTGAGGACTTCTGTAAAGCAGGGGATGTCATCTCCTACAAGTGCAAGGTTCCATATCTATATCGCTTCGAGCTGATGGGAACCGACCACGATGTGCAGCGAGTCCGAGAAGGGCTAGAGGAGTTCTTCCACGGTAAAGCCAGCGCCTAAGTTGGCTAGCCTTAGTGTCGAGGGAAGGGGCACTGAGGACAACCGAATGGATACGCTCGCGGAAGCCGTCGTAAAGCGGTGTGCGAGGAAAGTAGCTAGATTGGATTGCTCTGGGCAGTGATTGAACAGACCCTGCGCAGGCAAATGAATATTAAAGGAGTCAACGTGTCGGAAATGGGCAAGCAGGTCGCGGAGCCGGTGGGCGAGGACAAGCTGGATTACCATGCGCTCAATGCGCTGCTGAATTTGTACGGTGAAGACGGCAAGATTCAGTTCGATAAGGACCGCATGGCTGCGCGGCAGTTCTTCTTGCAGCATGTCAATCAGAACACTGTGTTCTTCCATAACTTGCGGGAGAAGCTCGATTACCTGGTAGAAAATCACTACTACGAGGCTGAGATCCTTGAAAAGTACGAATTTGAGGACGTCAAGGCACTGTTCAAGCAGGCCTATGCTCACAAGTTCCGTTTTCAGACTTTCCTGGGTGCTTACAAGTACTACACCTCGTACACGCTGAAGACTTTCGACGGCAAGCGTTACTTGGAGCGTTACGAAGACCGTGTGTGCATGGTTGCTCTCACGCTTGCCGACGGCGACTTGGAGCTCGCGCAGCACCTGGTTGATGAGATCATCACCGGACGCTTCCAGCCTGCTACTCCTACTTTCCTCAACTCCGGTAAGGCCCAGCGCGGCGAGCCGGTGAGCTGCTTCCTGCTGCGTATCGAGGACAATATGGAGTCCATTGGCCGCGCCATCAACTCCTCGCTGCAGCTGTCCAAGCGCGGCGGTGGTGTGGCGCTGCTGTTGAGTAACCTGCGTGAACAGGGTGCTCCGATTAAGCACATCGAGAATCAGTCTTCCGGTGTCATCCCGGTTATGAAGCTGCTGGAGGACTCCTTCTCCTACGCTAACCAGCTGGGTGCTCGCCAGGGTGCTGGCGCTGTCTACCTGCACGCGCACCACCCGGACATCATGCGCTTCCTGGATACCAAGCGTGAGAATGCGGACGAAAAGATTCGCATCAAGTCGTTGTCGCTCGGCATTGTCATTCCGGACATCACGTTCGAGTTGGCCAAGCGTAACGACGACATGTACCTCTTCAGCCCGTACGATGTCGAGCGCGTCTACGGTAAGCCGTTCGCGGACATTAGTATCACCGAGAACTACGCGGATATGGTCGAGGATCCGCGTATTCGTAAGCAGAAGATCAACGCGCGTCAGTTCTTCCAGACCATCGCTGAGATTCAGTTTGAGTCCGGCTACCCGTACATCATGTTCGAGGATACGGTTAACCGCGCGAACCCGATTGAGGGACGTATTAATATGTCGAACCTCTGCTCGGAGATTCTGCAGGTCAACACCCCGTCGACTTACAATGCAGACCTGTCCTACGAGCACGTTGGTGAGGACATTTCCTGTAACCTTGGCTCGCTGAATATTGCGATGACCATGGATTCGCCAGACTTCGGTCGCACTGTCGAGACTGCCATTCGTGGCCTGACTGCGGTCAGTGAGCAGACTTCTATTGACTCGGTGCCATCGATTCGCAAGGGCAACGACGGGTCTCACGCCATCGGCCTGGGGCAGATGAACCTGCACGGCTACCTTGGCCGCGAGAAGATTATGTACGGCTCGGAAGAGGGCCTGGACTTCACCAACGCCTACTTCGCAGCTGTTCTCTACGCTGTCCTGCGCGCTTCTAACAAGATTGCTCGCGAGCGCGGCCAGAAGTTCGTCAACTTTGAGAACTCCGACTATGCCAGCGGCAAGTACTTCGATAACTTCGATCCGACAGAGTTCCAGCCGAAGACTCAGCACGTAAAAGAGATCTTCGCGAACTCCACCGCACACATTCCGGATGCTGAGGACTGGGCGCAGCTGAAGGCCGACGTCATGGAGTACGGCCTGTTCAACCGCAACCTGCAGGCAGTGCCGCCGACCGGTTCGATTTCCTACATCAACAACTCGACTTCGTCGATTCACCCGATTGCGTCTCAGATTGAGATCCGCAAGGAGGGCAAGATTGGTCGCGTTTACTACCCGGCTCCGCACTTGGACAATGACAACCGCGAATACTTCCAGGACGCCTACGAAATTGGCTACGAGAAGATTATTGACACTTACGCGGTCGCTACTAAGTATGTTGACCAGGGTCTGTCGCTGACCTTGTTCTTCAAGGACACGGTGAGCACTCGTGACCTCAACCGTGCGCAGATCTACGCATGGCGCAAGGGTATTAAGACTCTGTACTACATTCGCCTGCGTCAGGTTGCGCTGGAGGGTACCGAGGTTGAGGGGTGCGTATCCTGCATGCTTTAAGCAAGCGTGCTTGAGAGCTAGGCATCTGATGCTTCCGCTGTAGCGCATTGAAGGCGCGGGAATTTCCCCGAGTTTTGTCGGGAGATTCTCGCGCCTTTTTCGTCACTCCACCCAATTGGGAACAAATGTAAATATTACTATTGACGGTTGTAATGCTGGTAATTAACCTGGGCAGTGGTACACCAATGTTCGCATAATTTTCACCCACGGCTAGTGGGAGAAGGGGCTGGAAGCCATGTCCGATACCACTGGTAAGAGCACTCCACACATCAACCCAAAGGGTGCGCCGATTGCGGAAACCATTTTGTTGCCAGGTGACCCGCTGCGTGCGAAGTTCATTGCGGAGACCTATTTGGACGATGTCGTTCAGTTCAACGAAGTTCGCAACATGTTGGGCTTTACCGGCACCTACCAGGGGCAGGAAGTGTCCGTCATGGGATCCGGTATGGGTATTCCGTCTATCTCGCTGTACTCCTGGGAACTTATCCATGTTTTCGGCTGCAAGAAGCTGATTCGCGTCGGTTCGTGCGGCGCGTTGCAGCCGGAGCTGGACCTGTATGACGTGGTTATCGGCCAGACGGCGTCGACGGACTCCAATTTTCTATCGCAGTACAACTTGCCGGGATCGTTCGCCCCGTCCGCATCTTTCCGTCTGATTGAAGATGTTCGCGATCGCGCCCGCGAGCAGGGCATCACTACGCACGTCGGCAACATCTTGTCCAGCGATATTTTCTACAACTTCCAGGATGATGTGAACGACCGTTGGGCGCGCATGGGTGTGCTGGCGGTGGAGATGGAATCTGCTGGCCTTTATGCCACTGCCGCCGAAGCCGGTGTGGAGGCCATGGGAATCTTCACTGTGTCGGACAATATCGTCACCGGTGGAAAGACCACTCCGGAAGAACGTGAGAAGGCCTTCACGACGATGATGGAGCTCGCATTGCCGCTGGCTCGACTCTAGTGTCCTGGTCTGCAATCAATCGGCTTGAAGTGTGAAATAGGTACAGTGCGATGAGCAATCCGGCCAGCAATACCAACTTGAATGTGAATCCCTCTCAAAGCGCAGCGTCCAACGCTGCGGCGCCAAACCCTAAGGCCGCAGTCCCGGTCTTGCTGTTTTCCTTTGTATTCTGTTTGGTCTTGGACAATGGCTTTAAGTTCATGACCAAGCCGATTGCGGAGTCTCTGGACCTCAGTGTCTCCACGGCTAGTCTGCAGGCGACACTCGCCGGTATTTTGATTGGCATTGGAGCGGTGGTGTACGCCGCATTGGCGGACAGCATTAGTATCCGCAAATTGATGATTGTCGGTATTGGCTTTGTCGCCGTGGGGTCTCTACTGGGTTATTTCTTCCAGGGCGTATGGCCAATGGTGCTTACTGCCCGCACTATTCAAACTGCAGGTCTGGCGGCGGCTGAGACGCTTTACGTCATCTATGTCACCAAGTACCTAAGCCCAGAAGATCAGAAAACCTACCTCGGCTTTTCCACCGCGGCTTTCCAAGCTGCGCTGCTGATTGGAACGTTGACTTCGGGAATCGTGGCTACCTACGTTTCCTGGCCGGCTATGTTCCTGATTTCGCTCATTCTGATAGTTGCCATTCCGTTTCTGATTAAGACAGTTCCGGAGGAGCAGCAGCAGAAGAGCCACCTGGATATCTTCGGCTTGTTCCTCATCGCGGCCATCGCCACTGCGGTGATGCTGTTCATGCAGAAGTTCCAATGGTGGTGGCTGGCGGCCGCTGTGTTGGGTGTCGCGCTCTTTGTCTGGCACATCCGGGCACATGACAACGCTGTGGTCAGCCCCTCGTTTTTTACCAATGCCCGCTACGTTTGCGCGCTGATTGTTGTGCTCGTGGTTTACATGGTCCAGTTGGGGTATTCGGTCATTCTATTGCCGTATATGGTCGACGAGCTCTATGGCATTAACCTCGACGGTGCTGCCTACATTCTCGCGCCGGGATATCTCTGTGCTGTCATCGTTGGTATGATGTCTGGCAAGATTGCCAAGTTCCTGTCTTCGAGGCAGGCTATTGTCGCTGCTATCAGCATCATTGTCGTGGCGTTGCTCATTCCCGCAGTGCTGCCGGGGGCCGGTGTTGCCACGGTTATCGTGTCCATGATTCTGTTCCCATCAGGGTTCGCGCTCATGTATGCGCCGTTGGTCGCGACCGCACTGCAGAACATTCCCGCGGCCAAGTCCGGTGTCGCAATCGGTTTCTATAATCTGACTATCAACATCGCCGTCCCGGTTGGCATTGCGTTAACGGCCATGCTTGTTGATTCTCGGCCGGCCTTCTTCAGCGCCCTTTCCATCGCGCAGTCTGAAGCAGAAGGGGTCTCCGCTACCATCGCCTGGTTGCTCGTGCTCATGGCTGTCGTAGGTTTGCTGGTGTACGTCATCTCCGACCGCCTCATCAACGACACCGCAGAAAACCGCGAGAAGGTTCACGCCTAGGTTCGCGCAACATTTTGCACCTGGTGCTTGACGACGAACGTTGCGTCGTCAAGCACCTTTTTCTTTGTGTGACAGGGCGTCCGAGCGGTGGGTTAAGTAGCAAAAAGTGTGTCCGCTCGG
>NZ_KV836071.1:23499-24168 GCF_001838215.1 Corynebacterium sp. HMSC061H03 | reverse complement strand
AGTCAGACACACTTTTTGCTACTTAACCCCGAATCTTCGGGCGGGGGACTTTAATCAGAGCGGATGACGGGACTCGAACCCGCGACCCTAACCTTGGCAAGGTTATGCGCTACCAGCTGCGCTACATCCGCAAATACGTTCGCCCATAAGGGCTTACGTGGTGCGCGATACTAGGATTGAACTAGTGACCTCTTCCGTGTCAGGGAAGCGCTCTCCCACTGAGCTAATCGCGCCGGTTTTAAAGCTATATAAAGCTTTCATGCGCAACCCCCTTCTAGAAGAAGGGGGTTCCACTGAGCGGATGACGGGACTCGAACCCGCGACCCTAACCTTGGCAAGGTTATGCGCTACCAGCTGCGCTACATCCGCAAATACGTTCGCCCATAAGGGCTTACGTGGTGCGCGATACTAGGATTGAACTAGTGACCTCTTCCGTGTCAGGGAAGCGCTCTCCCACTGAGCTAATCGCGCAATACATCGAAACCGGTAAGGAATCTCTGCTGAGGTGGAAACGGGAATCGAACCCGTGTACACGGCTTTGCAGGCCGTTGCCTCGCCACTCGGCCATTCCACCGTGAGGCTGCCGCCTCAGTGGTTGCCTCGAAGTTATACCACAGAGCCTAACTTCTTGAGAAACCAGAGCGGATGACGGGACTCGAACCCGCGACC
>NZ_KV836071.1:0-23399 GCF_001838215.1 Corynebacterium sp. HMSC061H03 | reverse complement strand
GGTTATGCGCTACCAGCTGCGCTACATCCGCATCGCGTTGCAAGGAGGACGAAAAGAGAATCTCAATTGCTCCCTTGCGGTGCGAAAGATACTTTAGCGTGATTGTGCGATTGATTACAAATTCCCAGGTGAACATCTGTATTGTGCTTGTGGACGTAGTGCTAAAGACCAACTTTTGATGTCTCTGAATCGCAACAATGTCATTTATTCGCTTTCGTGGGTTGGTTACTGGGCGGCTATCGAGTCGCTATCGTCATGGAGTTCCATCGGTGGGGTAATAAATCTTCGAACTGCGCAATCGCAAACACGATGCAACTCAATTAGGGAAATCTCCAAAACGCGTGCTAACTTATTCCGCAGAGCAGCAAAGGCTTAGTGCTTTTTGTTCGAGTCCCATAGCTCAGTGGAAGAGCGTTCCGTTCACACCGGAAAGGTCGCTGGTTCGAACCCAGTTGGGACTACCATTTAGAAACCCCGGTCGGCGCATCGTATAGAAACGGCGCGGCCGGGGTTTTGCTGTGTGACCTGAACTATATTCGTCCCTCTCGGGAACTTTTCTGGGCTACCATCCGACAATAGGTATAAGGGCAGCGGTCAGACTACTGCTGTTCTTCTCGAACTGCCCCGCTTAAAGGAGTTGAACTGTTCTAGTGAGTCCTCGGGTCGCTTCAGGCGAAACGTTTCGGTTCTCAAGGTCGGGTTTCCGACGTGCAGTAGCCGCCGCTGCGGCGCTTGCGGTCTTTGCCGGCGCGTCCGTTATCAATGCAGTCCCTGCGAATGCTCATGATTCCGTCCTGTCGTCGAATCCAGGCGACAAGCAGGTTCTCGATGAATTTCCGCACCACGTTTCTCTCAAGTTCTCCGGCAACCCCAAGAACAACTTCAACACCGTTGCAATTAGTGATGCAGATGCCAAGGAAGTCCTGTACTCCCACGAGCCAGAGGTAGTGGGTAATGAGGTCTCTTTGGATATTCCTGAGGAGATTAATCCAGGGCCTGGCAACTACATTATTGGTTTCCAAATCACCTCCTCTGATGGCCACTCCACCCGAGGAAAGACCTCTTTCTCAGTGGCTGATCCGGATGCTGCTGGCGCAGCCGAAGCTGGGGCAGAATCTCGTCAGACCGGTGCGCACGCCGAGGAAACGAAGTCAATACCGCTATGGGCTTATGGCCTCGGTGGTGGACTCATCGTCATCATCGCCGCTGTCGTCATCGTTATTAATCGAAAGGCAAAATAGACACATGAAGCTCAATCGCACTGCAACTGCACTGATTGCTGGTTCCGCAGCTCTGACCCTTGCACTAGCAGGTTGCTCGTCCGACGATAACACTGCTGCTGAGGTGACTGAGTCCGCAACCTCCGCTGCGACCGAGGCTACTTCTACGATGGAGAAGAGCGATGCTGCTGTGCAGTTGGCCGATGCCTACATCAAGGAAAAGCCGGCTGACAAGGGCATGACCGCCATCTTCGGTACGCTGACCAACAACACCGACAAGGACATCAAGGTTTCCTCCTTCAAGCTTGAGGGGCTGAAGGAAGGCACGAAATTCGAGCAGCACGACACCAAGGACGGCAAGATGTTCGAGGTGCCGGAAGGTTTGACGATTCCGGCTAATGGCGAACTCGTTCTCGAACCGGGTAGCACTCACTTCATGATTATGAACAATGATGAAGCTATGGATGTGGGAGCTGAGTACAAGCTCATCATTGAGCTTTCCGACGGCTCTAGCATTACCCAGGATGTCGAGGTTCGTGTCCAGCCAGCGGGTGAAGAAGACTACGGTAATGACGGTGACCTGAACAACCCAGAGCACATGGGTGGCGGTGAGATGGATCACTCGGGCCACTAGTTCTTGTGACAAGTTGGTCAAGCAATGGCTCGTCGTAAAGCGGGCGTGAGCTCAGGTACGTCGAGGAATTGACTAGCTGAATCTAATGGTGGCAGAAGCGCTGGAGTTGGCAGGTTATTGCAGCATATGCAACGAACTCCAGCGCTTTTCTTTTTTCGAAAAAGGTTTTCGATACGGCCGAATTGGATAGGCCAGTGGTTGCGTTGAAGCCATTGAAAAATCGGCGGATTTCCAGCCACCTCATGGGCTCCAGTTTGAAGTAATCAGAAAGGTAAGAGTGCACAACATGTCCGAAAGCTTTTCCAGAAGGCGTTTTCTTGGCGGGCTCGGCACCGCCGCAGGAGCCTCAGCGCTCGCCCTGGGGGCGCCGGAAGCCCAGGCGATTGGGTTGGAACGTCCGCAGGAGGAGCCGCCGAAACCGCCTTTGCAGACAGCAACCGTACCTTTTGATGGCGCTCACCAGGCGGGGATTGCGACGCCCGCACAGGCGAATCTATGGCTAATAGCCTTCAACGTGAAGAAGGGGGTCGATCGTAATCGCCTTCAAAACCTCATGCGTGCCTGGACGGACGATGCCCGCCGAATGACGGCTGGCAAGGCTACTCGAACGGATTTGGAGCCTGAGCTCATGGGGAGTCCGGCCAATCTGACTATCACAGTTGGATATGGAGAAAACTTCTTCACAATCATCGATAGGGAAGACCAGAAGCCCGAGTGGCTGAGGGATCTGCCCAAGTACGTTAACGATGAGCTCCGCCCCGAGTGGAACGGTGGAGACCTGTGCCTGCAGATTTGTGCGGACGACCCGGTAATGGTCTCCCATGCAGCTCGGATGATGACCCGAAATGCAGCTCCTTATTTGGATGTCCACTGGGTGCAGGTTGGCTTCCAGCACGCCAATGGTTCCCGACAGGAAGGCGAGACCCCGCGCAATCTCTTCGGTCAGAAGGACGGTACGGTCAACCCGCGCACTCGTGAAGAATTCGACAAGCAAGTGTGGATTGAAAGTGGCCCGGATTGGTTGCGGGGCGGTACAGCGATGGTTGTCCGCCGTATCGAAATGGATATTCCAGGCTGGGATGTCTTGGACCGCGAAAGCCGCACTGTTATTACCGGCCGAGATATCGGCACCGGTGCGCCAATTGGAGGTAAGGACGAGTTTGAGACCGTCGACCTGGCGAAGACTGATGAATACGGTCTGCCTCTGACGGATCCGAACAGCCATGTTGCACTGTCCATGCCTCCGAAGGAGAAACCTAATCAGCGGATTCTGCGACGGGTCTACAACTATGACCTGCCACCGGAACCGAATGGTCGATTCGAGACCAACACCGGCCTGGTATTCATTTGTTTCCAGAAGGACCCGTTGGAGCAGTTCAATCCGATTCAGGAGCGGCTGTCCAAGAACGACCGTCTCAATCAGTGGATTTTCCATATTGGATCCGCGGTATTCGTTGTGCCGCGAGGAACTTCTGAGGAGGAGTACTGGGCGCAGGACCTTTTCGAGGCCTGAGTTTTGGCCGTGCGGTAAAGTGTGTGAACGACTGACGAAGGTCACCAGGTATGTGATTTTCGAAGACACTTTGAAAAGGAGTACACGCACGCCGTGTCAGAAGAATTTGCAACCCCAGCACCGTTTTCCGTGCCCGCAGGAGTTTCTGCGGGCGAGGCGATGAGAGACCTGGGTTTCCCGAACAAGGGCGTTGACGCCATCGTTTGTGTCCGCGACCCTGAAGGCAATTTGAAGGATTTGTCCTTTAAGCCAGAAGTGGAAACCGTCTTCGAGCCCGTTCCGGCGAATACTCCGGACGGTCGCGATGTCATCCGCCACTCTGCGACTCACGTGATGGCTCAGGCCGTGCAGTTGGAGTTCCCTGGGACGAAGCTGGGCATTGGCCCTGCCATCGACAATGGTTTCTACTACGACTTCCGTGTCGATGAACCTTTCTCGCCGGAGGATCTCAAGCGCATCGAAAAGCGTATGAAGAAGATCATCAAGTCTGGTCAGCGGTTCGAGCGCTTTGCGTTCGAGTCTGCTGATGAGGCGCAGGAAGCGCTTGCCGACGAGCCGTATAAGCTCGAGCTGATTGTTGAAAAGTCGGCCGGCAAGGTGTCCGAAGATGATGAGGCCAATGTCGACGTCGGTGGTGCAGGTACGACCTTGACCGGCTACCGCAACGTCAATCCGCGTACTGGCGAGACCGAGTGGTTTGATCTTTGCCGCGGCCCGCACGTGCCGACCACTCGTTACATCCCTGCTTTTAAGATCACGCGTTCTTCCGCTGCGTACTGGCGGGGTGACCAATCTCGAGATAACCTGCAGCGTGTTTACGGCACTGCGTGGGAGTCCAAGGAAGCGTTAGACGAGTACCTTGACCGCATGCTCGAGGCTGAGAAGCGCGATCACCGCCGTTTGGGCTCCGAGCTGGATTTGTTCAGCTTCCCGGATGAGATTGGTTCTGGTTTCCCGGTATTCCATGTCAAGGGTGGCATCATCCGCAACGAGATGGAGCAGCACTCCCGTCGCCGTCATATCGAAGCGGGCTATGACTTTGTGAACACGCCGCACGTAACTAAGGGTGACTTGTTCAAGAAGTCTGGTCACCTGGACTTCTACGCGGATGGCATGTTCCCGCCGATGCAGCTCGACGGCGAATATGACGAACACGGCAACTGCACCAAGGCTCCGCAGGACTACTACGTCAAGCCGATGAACTGCCCGATGCACAACCTCATTTTCGCATCGCGTGGTCGCAGCTACCGTGAACTTCCGATTCGTATGTTCGAGTTCGGCACCGTCTACCGCTACGAGAAATCAGGCGTTATCCACGGTCTTACCCGAGCCCGTGGCTTTACGCAGGACGATGCCCACATCTACTGCACCGAGGATCAGCTGGAAGAAGAGCTCACTAATGTCCTCGACTTCATCATTTCGCTTCTGCGTGACTACGGCCTGGATGACTTCTACCTGGAGCTGTCTACGAAGGACGAAAAGAAGTTCGTCGGCTCGGATGAAATTTGGGAGAAGTCCACAGCTATTCTCCAGCGCGTTGCCGATGCTTCTGGCCTCGAGCTCGTTCCTGATCCGGGCGGAGCCGCTTTCTATGGTCCGAAGATTTCCGTCCAAGCCCGCGATGCCATCGGCCGTACTTGGCAGATGTCGACGGTACAGCTCGACTTCAACCTGCCGGAGCGCTTCGAGCTCGAGTACACCGCACCTGACGGAACCAAGAAGCGCCCGATTATGATTCACCGTGCGCTTTTCGGCTCCATCGAACGTTTCTTTGGCGTCCTATTGGAGCACTACGCAGGTGCTTTCCCGGCTTGGCTGGCTCCGGAACAGGTTGTTGGTATTCCGGTTGCGGATGACTGTATCCCACACCTGGAGGACTTTGCTGCACAGCTGAAGTCTCGTGGCATCCGTGTCCACGTGGATACGTCCGATGACCGCATGCAGAAGAAGATTCGCAACCACACCCAGGCCAAGGTTCCGTTCATGATTCTGGCTGGTGCCCGTGACATTGAGGCAGGTGCCGTCAGCTTCCGGTTCCTCGATGGCACCCAGATTAACGGGGTGGCAGTTGAGAAGGCTGTGGACATCATCTGTGATTGGGTTGCTTCGCGGAATAACGAACAGCCGAACAAGGAGAATGTCTCTGCTCTCTAGAGGTCGTTAACGCTCTCTAATTCGACCGCGTTGTTTTAACTGGTGAACCACGCGTGGTAATCCAAAGAAGTTGACCGCGAGGTCGTAAACTACAGCAGAGAAATATATGTGGTCGGGGCTCGAATGGGGACCCGGCCACGCAACGAAGGGGATGGCAGTGAATCAGTCGGGAAGTGAAGAGTTGCCTCCGCAGCAGCAGGGCAATGCCGGCCAGCAGGAATCGTCTGATGGCGTATACGTCGACAGCGGTTACGGCGAACCGGATCGGCTCACGCGCTTATGGACACCGTACCGGCTGGATTACATCGTCAAGCGTGGTGTGCATAACTCCAAGCCATCCCGTAACCCCTTCGTTGATTTGCCGAAGCAAAGCGATGAGGAAGCACTCATTATCGCTCGCGGCGAGTGGGTGTACGCCGTTTTGAATCTGTTCCCGTACAACCCAGGGCACCTCATGGTGGTTCCATATCGCGAAGTCGCCAACCTTGAGGACTTGACCGACGAAGAAACAGCCGAGATGATGCGATTTGCCAAGCATGCGGTTCGTACCCTCAAATCGGTTTCGCGTCCGCACGCCGTCAATGTAGGTTTCAACTTGGGCAAGGCCTCCGGCGGTTCGGTCGCCGATCACCTGCATATGCACGTCGTACCGCGCTGGTCGGGTGACAGCAATTTTATGACCGTGATCGATGGCACCAAAGTGTTACCGCAGGCTCTTCGTCAGACTCGCGAGTTGCTTGCCGACGGCTGGCGTGCCCTTAATCAAGAGGATGGGGCAGCATGCTGAGTGTCCGTGGCAGGGCTCCAATCCGCCCAGTAGTTGAACCGATTGCCGCTGCACTTTTGCGGGTCGGCATTAGCCCGAACACGGTCACCCTGGTGGGAACGGTAGTTTCCGTTCTGCTTGCGGTAATCCTGATTCCTACCAACCATCTTTTCGCAGCTGCGGTGTCAATCGCTATTTTCACTGCTTTTGACCTGCTCGATGGCACGATGGCCAGACTTCGAGGGCAGGGAACGAAATACGGAGCAACGCTGGATGCTTCCTGTGACCGTATTACGGATGCTGCACTGTTCGGGGCGATAGCGTATTGGGTGGTGTATCACCATGGCGCGGATTCAGTGCTGCTCATTCTGACACTGATTACCATGGGATCGTCCCAGGTCATTTCCTACGTTAAGGCTCGCGCAGAGGCTAGCGGACTCAAGGTCAACGGTGGTCTCGTCGAACGTGCGGAGCGCCTGATTATCGGTCTAATTGGCGTCGGGCTCCAGGGGCTTGGCGTGGACTATGCCCTCTACGTCGCAATGTGGCTCCTGGCGATTGGGTCGGTATTCACCGTCGTCCAGCGCTTGTACATGGTGGCTAAGCAGCCAGGTGCGTTGGATCCCATCGCCCCGCCAGAAGGCGCAGCTGATAGTTCATCTATCAACCCTGACTCTGCTACGAAGTCCACGGGTTCGGCTGATTCCAACAACTAAAGGAGGATACGATGACTAGTTTCTTCCTGCCTCGCTCGAAAGATGATTTCGTTGCGCTCGGCTATATGGCCGGGTGGAAGATTTTTGGTCTGCTGCCGGAACGCGTGGCCTACCGCATCGGCAACATAGCCGCCGATCGGGTAGCAGCAAATCCAGCGACTACCCGCCAGCTTCGCAAGAACCTGGCTCGCGTTATGGGCTGTCCGCCTGAGGAAGTGCCGCAAGGTCTTATTCGGGCTTCCATGCGTTCCTATCTACGCTATTGGGTTGAGGCATTCCGGTTGCCCTCCATCGCGTCGACAGAGTTGGCAGACACGGTCGAATCCACCAGCGATGGGCTCGAACGAGTTGCTGAGGCCCTCGAGGCAGGAGATTCCATCGTCATCCCACTGCCGCATTCTGGTAACTGGGATATGGCAGGTATGTGGCTCGTTTCCCGCCATGGTCGGTTCAGTACCGTGGCGGAACGGCTGAAGCCAGAGGTACTTTACGACGCTTTCGTGGAGTACCGTGAATCCCTCGGATTCCACATTCTCCCGCTTACCGGTGGCAAACCCGCGATGCCGGAACTCCAGAAGCGATTGGAAGACGGTGGCGTTGTGTGCCTGCTGTCTGATCGTGACTTCGGCGGCCACGGGGTCCCGGTCACTTTTTTCGGCGAGCAGACGACAATGCCGGTCGGTGCAGCAAAGCTGGCACAGGACACGGGCGCTCGGCTTATGCCCGCGGGCCTGTCCTACACGCGCGATGGTTGGCGTTTTGTAGCGCATCCATTCGTGCCGACTGAGGGGCGCGATCTACCTGACATTGTCCAGGACATCGCTACTGTTTTTGAATCTGATATTGCCCAGCATCCAGCGGATTGGCACATGATGCAGCCACTGTGGCCGGCGGATAAGAAGAGGTCAAAGTAGCCGTGCGAATCGGAATGGTGTGCCCGTACTCGTTCGATGTCCCAGGTGGTGTTCAAGCTCACGCGATTGACTTGTGTGAGGAGTTCATCCGTCGCGGCCACGAGGTCAGTCTTATCGGCCCGGCTAGCGCGCAGGCGGATGTGCCGGATTTCGTTATTCGAGGTGGTGCCGCCATCCCGATTCCGTATAACGGCTCGGTCGCTCGGCTGTCTTTTGGCCCCCGCACGAGCCGTCGAGTCCGCACATGGATTGAGGAAGGTAGCTTCGACATTCTTCATATCCATGAGCCGAATTCGCCCAGTTTTTCAATGCTGTCGTTAGTAAACTCGGTCGGGCCAATTGTCGCGACCTATCACTCTGCGGCGACGGACTCCCTAGCATTGAAGTTGGCCACGCCATTTTTGCGGAAGTACCTTGAACGCATTCGGGGAGGCATCGCTGTCTCGGAAGTGGCTCGTCGCTGGCAGGTTGAGCAACTCGGCGGCGACCCGGTTCTCATTCCCAATGGTGTCCGTGTTGGAGATTTCGAGTCCTGCCCGGCCGCCTCATCGTTGCCTGAGATTCCGCCACGGCGTGAAGGGGGCTATCGGCTTGTCTTCCTCGGACGCTTCGACGAATCCCGCAAGGGCTTTGACGTCTTGCTCGACGCGTTGCCAACAATACGTGCGGAGATTCCACAGCTTGAGGTCTGTGTCGTTGGTGATGGTGATATCGCGGCAGCTCGTCGTAAAGCGGGCAGAAACACAGATGTCCTGCATTTCGTCGGCAGACTGTCGGAGGATGCTAAGGCGTCAATACTCGCCGATGCGGATGCGTACATTGCCCCGCAGCGTGGTGGGGAGAGTTTCGGCATCGTGCTGGTAGAGGCGATGGCGGCGGGTGCGCCGGTGATCTCCAGCGACATCGATGCGTTCAAACTCGTGCTTGACGACGGCCATTACGGGCTTCACTTTGAAAACGGTAACTCCGCAGACCTTGCGGATGCAGTCGTACGCCTTTTGACGCAGCCAAAGTTGGGGGAGGAGCTTCGCGCACTCGGGCATAAACGGGCTTGGGAGTATGACTGGTCGCAGGTCGCCGACGGCGTTCTGCGTGTGTACGATACGGTGCGCATGGATGGCGAAAAAGTCGTCATTGCGCCATAGAGATTTCCGTCGTGGCAGCTGATTAAACGCAGCGGAGTGAAAGTGGGTTTTCGGTGGACGTAACCGTTCCAATCTGGGTCGTTGTCCTAGCCATTGCGCTGATCGTCGTGCTCGTTAGCGGTTTGGTGGCTTCATCGACAGCGACGCGTTTGAACCGTATGCACATTCGCACGGACTTGGCGCGTTCTTCACTGGAAGCGGCGTTGGGGCGAAGGGCCGCAGTCGCTCGTGCCGCCTACCCGGAACTCGCCGGCGTAGTGGCGAAGGTGGAAGCCACACCACTTAGAGCCAACAACACTGGACAGCGCGCAGACGTGGAAAACGAACTGACTAGGAAAATTGTGGCGCTCTATGAGGAACAGCCCGTGGACCGAACGATGGCAATTGAGCTTTCTGACGCCCACACGCGGCTCGAGCTCGCCCGCCGTTTCTACAATGATGCGGTGACGGATACGAAAGCACTGCGAGCCAGGCCGCTAGTACGCGCGCTGCGGCTGGCGGGCACTGCACCCGAACCGGAATATTTCGATGTTGCAGACGGACTGACAACTGCTTAATTGTGGGAAAATTCGCTGTTGTGCTGGAAGTTCGCCGTGTTTTGTGACTCAATGAACAGCACTGTCTAGTTCAGGCGTTATAGTGTTAAACGACTACAAACGGTCACATTCACCAGTTTTATTAGGGAAGTAGGGTTCGTTGAGCACGGTTGAGAACAACTCCGGGCAGGGCACCGCACGCGTGAAGCGCGGTTTCGCTGAGATGATGAAGGGCGGCGTCATTATGGACGTCGTTACGCCGGAGCAGGCCAAGATCGCTGAAGATGCCGGCGCAACTGCCGTGATGGCGCTGGAGCGTGTCCCCGCCGATATTCGCGCAGAGGGTGGCGTGTCGCGTATGTCCGACCCGGACATGATCGAGGGCATTATCGATGCCGTCTCCATCCCGGTTATGGCCAAGGCCCGTATCGGCCACTTTGTTGAGGCACAGGTTCTGCAGTCCCTCGGTGTTGACTTCATTGACGAGTCCGAGGTTCTGACCCCGGCCGACTACTCGAACCACATCGATAAGTTTGACTTCACCGTGCCGTTCGTCTGTGGCGCGACCAACCTGGGTGAAGCTCTGCGCCGCATCAACGAGGGCGCTGCCATGATTCGCTCGAAGGGCGAGGCCGGTACCGGTGATGTCTCCAACGCTGTGACTCACATGCGCACCATCCGCGCTGAAATTAACCGTCTGCGTTCTATGGCTCCGGACGAGCTCTACGTTGCCGCCAAGGAGCTGCAGGCACCGTACGAGCTGGTACGCGAGGTCGCTGAGACCGGTAAATTGCCAGTCGTGCTGTTCACCGCAGGTGGCATTGCAACTCCGGCTGATGCTGCAATGATGATGCAGCTCGGTGCCGAGGGTGTCTTTGTTGGTTCCGGTATCTTCAAGTCCGGTGATCCGGAGAAGCGCGCCAAGGCTATCGTCCAGGCAACCCAGCACTACGATGATCCGAAGGTCATCGCTGATGTCTCCCGCGGTCTCGGCGAGGCAATGGTCGGCATCAACGTCGACGAGATTCCGCAGCCGCACCGACTCGCTGAGCGTGGCTGGTAAAAATGGCTAACATCCGCGAGGTATTAGATCTGGAGCAGATTGACCGGGACATTTTCCGTGGCCCAGTCATTAAGTCAATCCTGCAGCGCACTTTCGGTGGCCAAGTTGCCGGCCAGTCCCTCGTCGCGGCGACGCGCACGGTGGGTAATACCTTCGCGGTGAACTCCCTCCACGCCTACTTTGTAGGCCCGGGCCGCCCCCATATCCCGACGGTGTACATGGTCAAGCGTATTCGCGACGGCCGGTCTTTCTGCCACCGCTCCGTCGAAGCTGTGCAAGATGGCCGTACGATTTTCGTCATGCAGGTCAGCTTCCACCGTAAGGGGGATGAGGGACTCGAGCACTCTGACGTGATGCGCAAGGTGCCAGATCCTGAAGATGTGGTCACCGACACCTCTGAGATGACGAACACACGTCGTCTACTAATGCGCGAGTGGGCGGACTGGGATATCCGGGTAGTGCCGGATGATCAGTTCGAACACAACAAGTACACCCCGTCCCAGCAGCTGGTATGGTTCCGGTGCAAGGATCGCCTGCCGGATAACGAGACCTTCCACGTCTGCACGCTGGCGTACATGTCGGATATGACTTTGCTGTCATCGGCACTCGTTCCGCATCCAGGCGTTGAGGTCCAGGAAGCCAGCCTCGACCACGCGATGTGGTTTATGCGTCCGTTCCGTGCGGATGAATGGCTGCTCTACGACCAGATTTCGCCATCGGCGCACGCGGGTCGCGCACTGACTCACGGTCGCATCTTTAACCAAAAGGGCGAGCTCGTGGCCGTCGTCACGCAGGAAGGGCTGACCCGAAGCCTGGCCCCGGGAGTCGAGCCCGTGCCAGTGGCGACGAACTTCGATGTTCGCAGTGAGAACCTAGATTAATGACACAGGAAACAATCGGTATCCTCGCTCTTCAGGGCAACGTTGCCGAACACGGATATGTGCTTGACCAGCTCGGCGTCCCGCACCGAAAGGTGCGCTTGCCCCGTGATCTGGAAGGGCTTAGCGGCCTAATTTTGCCCGGCGGCGAGTCCACAACCATGAGCAAGCTGATGGTCTTCAATGAGCTTGAAGACCCGCTGCGGGAAGCCCTCCGCGATGGCCTTCCGGCATATGGCACCTGCGCCGGCATGATTTTGCTTGCCGACCAAGTGCTCGATACCCGTGCGGATGCCGTTAGCCTGGGGGTGATTGACATCACCGTCCGTCGTAACGCATTTGGCCGGCAAGTGGATTCCTTCGAAACTGACTTGGATATTCCGCAGCTGGCGATCAGCGGTGACCAGCCGCCTGTGCACGCCGCCTTTATTCGCGCACCGTGGGTCGAGCGTGTCGGTGATGATGTTGAGGTGCTAGCGCGGGTGCCAGAATCGGCTGGAGAGACCGCAGGTACAGTGGTCGGAGTACAGCAGGGGGCTGCGATGGCCACCAGCTTTCACCCGGAGTCGACGGGGGAGACGCGGCTCCACGAGTTCTTTTTGCGAGAGCTTGTCGGCATTTAAATCCCCGGTTTGTATAATGAACACCTGACGAATTCCCATCTACATGGGTATTGACGAGAGGAATGGTAGGAACTAGCACATGGCGGGTCATTCAAAATGGGCAACCACAAAGCACAAGAAGGCTGCTAATGACGCCAAGCGCGCCAAAGAGTGGGCAAAGATGATCAAGAACATCGAGGTCGCGGCTCGTACCGGCGGCGGTGATCCTGCTGGTAACCCCACCCTCGATGACATGATTAAGAAGGCCAAGAAGGCCTCGGTTCCCAACGACAACATTGAGCGTGCCCGCAAGCGTGGTTCCGGCGAGGAGTCCGGCGGTGCTGACTGGGAGACCATTGTCTACGAAGGTTACGCACCTGGTGGTGTCGCTTTGATTGTGGAGTGCCTGACCGATAACCGTAACCGTGCTGCTTCCGATGTGCGCTCGGCGTTCAACAAGAACAACGGCAACATGGCAGACAACGGCGCCGTGGCGTACCTCTTCGAAAAGAAGGGTGTCGTCGAGCTGCCGAAGGGCGAGCTGACCGAGGACGACCTGCTTATGGCGGTTCTCGATGCCGGTGCAGAGGAGGTCAACGACCTGGGCGAAAAGTTTGAGGTTGTCTCCGCCTTTACCGATCTGATGAATGTCCGCACCGCTCTTGTCGATGCCGAAATGGAGTACGACTCCGCAGATCAGGACTACCGCGCTTCTACCAAGGTGGCTCTCGATGCTGACGGTGCACGCAAGCTCTTCCGTCTGATTGACGCTCTCGAAGAGTCCGACGACGTGCAGAACGTCTACTCGAACGCCGACATCAGCGACGAGGTTATCGCCGAACTCGACGACTAGGCGTTTGCTTGGCGACGGTTCCGCTGACTGGCTTCCCGGCATTAAAGGGTGCCCGTGCAGGGTAGTCCGCAGCGCTGAATTGCGCGGCGAGCTGGTGTGAATGGAAGATCCCCATCGGAGAGTCGTCCGATGGGGATTTTTTTGGGGAAAAATTACGGGCTGCGCGTGTGAATACGGCTGCAAATGTGAAACTGTGCGAGTTTATGTCACTTTCAGACGATTTTTCAGGTCATTTTTGTCATAAACGCAGTCAGTAACTCGCATTGGAGTAAGTAGCGAAAGGCGCCCGCCCGCCGACGCACCGGTCGACACGTCAGACGGACACACTTATGCCAATAAACCCGATTTTGGTTTCTGAAAGTTTTAGTAGAACCGTTTTAAGAGAACCACTGAGTCGGAGGTCCCGCCATCAGCAACAGTGTGAAGACCACGGCGAGAACAATCAGGATGACGAATGCCGAGATAAACGGGCGGCGAATAATCATCGCGAGTGCCCACTCGAAAATGCCCTGTGGCTCCTCGGATTCGTCGGTAAAGCGCCAGGGCCGATCCAAGAGGCCTGCCTTCAGGGTGTTTCGTTCAAACGGATAGGTTGCGAATGGAATGATAGAAGAGGCGAGGCCGATGACACCGCGGCCAAAGCTCCACTGCTGGTTGATCCACACCATGATGGTGGTGACTACGTAGCACAGGAACGTAAAACCGTGGATGCCGCCGAAGATGGTGGTGGCGATGTCAGTGACTTTGAACAGGTACTTCAGTGCCAGCCCCAAGAGCAGCAGAGCCCACGTGACCATTTCAGCTGCAGCGAGAACGCCGTAGAGCTTCTTCGGTGAATTCATGGTGTTAAACCTATCAGAACCAACGGTTGGTACCCCGTGTAGCTACGATACAAACAGCTGTTCGAAATGTGGTATTAGTGGAGAGGTGAATTATCGAGCTGGATCTCTGCGGGTGATGGGTATCGACCCTGGCCTTACTCGTTGTGGTCTCTCCATTGCGGAAGGTGCTCAGGGCAGGAAAGTCATTCCCATTGCGGTGGGGGTCGCCCGCACACCAACCACGGCATCGTTGGAGGATCGTCTTCTACGGCTTTCCAATGCCGTGGAGCAGTGGATGGATGAGTACGAGCCGGACGTGGTTGCGATGGAACGGGTATTCGAGCGCGGCAATGTGTCCACCGTAATGCAGACTGCGCACGCGGTTGGTGTCCTTGTCCTCGCTGCGGCGAGACGCGGTTTGGAAGTGCATATGTACACGCCGTCGGAGGTAAAGAAGGCGCTTACCGGCAACGGTCGGGCTGATAAGAAGCAGATGACCATGATGGTGACGAGAATCCTCGGGTTGGAAACTCCGCCAAAACCTGCGGACGCAGCGGATGCGTTGGCCATCGCTATCTGCCACTGTTGGCGTGGTCCGGTTCTGCAACGCCAGCGCGACACCTTGGCTGCGCTTGCTAAGCAACACGAGGAGCGGGAGTTGGAGCTTTCTCGCCGTGAGAATCCCTCGCGGTAGGGGAGCCTGCTAGAGCACACTTGTGAGTTCGGCGTTTATCTCGGTGTCTTTCGGGAAGCCGTAGTGAAAGGAATTGTGAGAAGTGATTGCATCTCTACGCGGTGAGGTTATCGATCTCGGTGCGGACTATTGCGTTATCGAGTGCGGTGGTGTCGGGCATTTGGTCACCATTACGGGCAGGTTAGCTTCTCAGTTGGTGAGGCATGAGCAGACTTTCATGTTGACCACAATGGCGGTTCGTGAAGATGCGATTACGCTTTTTGGTTTTGCCAACTCGCAGGAACGTGAGATGTTTGCGCTCTTGCGCACTGTCTCGACAGTGGGGCCAAAAGTAGCGATGTCTGTTCTATCGGTACTGTCGCCGGCCGAGATTGCCAATGCGGTTGCCTCAAAGAATGCCAAGGCCCTCCAGGCGGCTAACGGCGTCGGCAAGCGATTGGCGGAGCGCCTGTTGGTTGAGTTGAAGGATAAGGTCGAGGTTTTCGCGGATAGGGCGGTATCCCAGCCGGAGGAAGCTGCAAGCGGAGCAGCGCCTGGCATTGTTTTGAAGGCAGATCTGGATCAGGTCGTTGGTGCTTTGGTCGGGCTTGGGTTCCCGGAAGCTGATGCGAATGAGGCAGCGGAGACTGTTGTTCGGATTGATCCGACCTTGGATACATCAATGGCGCTGAAGGCGGCGCTAAAGACATTGGGCGAAAAGTAAATCCAGGTCGAGGACCTGCAGCTACATTGATGATGAAAAATGGCAGTGCACTAGGATGAGGGGACTATGAGCGATATCGAGCGCACGGAGTTTAACGTGTCGGGCAATCCCTTCAGGGACTCTTTAGATGGAGCAGCCAACGACCATTTTGGCGGTGGGGGAAATGGTGCACAACGTGATGTCGATGCCCGCGCTCAGGTCGAGGAAGTCGATGCGGAATCGAACCTGCGACCAAAGTCGTTAGGGGAGTTTATCGGCCAACCCAAGGTCCGCGAGCAGCTGGATTTGGTGCTCTCCGGGGCACGGGGACGAAATGTGACTCCGGACCACATTCTGCTGTCGGGACCTCCCGGCCTGGGTAAGACCACCATGGCCATGATTATTGCGCAGGAGATGGGGTCCTCCCTGCGAATGACGTCCGGTCCGGCGCTTATTCGCGCTGGCGATTTGGCAGCAATGCTGTCGAACCTGCTCGAGGGCGATGTACTATTCATTGACGAGATCCACCGCATTGCCAGGCCCGTGGAGGAAATGCTCTACATGGCAATGGAAGATTTCCGTATTGATGTCATCGTGGGAAAGGGGCCTGGAGCTACGTCAATTCCACTCGAGATTCCACCTTTTACGCTGGTAGGCGCAACGACGCGCTCGGGTATGCTGACTGGCCCACTGCGTGACCGTTTCGGTTTTACTGCGCAGATGGAGTTCTACGAGGTCGAGGATCTGACAAAGGTGGTTACCCGTGCCGCTGGGATCCTCGGGGTGGATATCAGCCCTGAGGCTGCAGTGGAGATTGCCTCGCGTTCGCGAGGTACGCCGCGAATTGCCAACCGTCTACTGCGTCGCGTTCGCGATTTCGCAGATGTTCACTCCGGTGGCGTTATTGATCTTGGTGCGGCCAAGGCGGCGTTGATTGTCTTCGATGTCGATGAGCTTGGGCTGGACCGCTTGGACCGCGCAGTGCTGACTGCCCTGGTCAAGGGGCACGGTGGCGGCCCGGTGGGCGTGAATTCCCTGGCGTTGGCAGTCGGTGAGGAGCCCTCGACTGTGGAAGAAGTGTGCGAGCCCTACCTGGTCCGTGCCGGGATGATTGCGCGTACATCGCGCGGACGCGTGGCAACTGCCCGAGCATGGCGGCACTTGGGGTTGCAGCCGCCGGAGGGAACTATCGGAGAATAGCTTTCTCATCGACCCGGCCGGGGCAGTGTGGAATTGCTAGCTGGCAATTCGTTAAACTCGGCAGACATGGATCAAACTATTCTCCTCCTACTTATTTTCTTGTTCCTGGCGCTGCCAATTTGGCAGATTATCAAGCAGAACAAGCAGGTGCGCACCATTCGGGACATGCAGGATAAGTTGGCCCCGGGCGCAGAGGTCATCACCGGTTCCGGTATGCATGGTGTGGTCGTTGATACGACCGAGACAACCGTCGACCTAATCATCGCTGACGGCATCGTGACCCGTTGGGAAAAGGGCGCCATTGCCCGCAACCTCACGACCGGTACCGGAGCTAGCTACGCTCACCGTGACCGACGTGGCCGTGTTTCCGATGCGCCAGATGACCACGTCGGCGATGTCCAAGACATCACCGGCCACGGCCCGGCTGGCAATGCAGCTTCGGACATCAATAAGCAGGTCGAGAACCCGAATACTCCGAGTAATCCGGAGAACCCGGGTACAGACGGTTCCGCTTCCACCGAAAAGCAGTAGCAGTTTTTGCACGCCCACGCCCCGTCGGTTTGCATGCATCCAAGCTGTAGCGTGCGCCGTGGGGCTAGGGGCGCGTCCCAGGTTTCGCCGTCGGCAAGCGTGGGCAAGATTTTCACTAAATAGGTACAAGTCAAAACCGGCGCACTACGTTTAATCAGTTATTCTCGAGCGGTTGGTGTTTGTAGCTTTGCTTAGCGACGCCCGCAATACCGCTACCTGGTATCGCGCGAGTTCGCGGTGTGGTTATAGACATGCGTTTCTACCCGAAGCGCTTAAGTACCTAAACGTCACGATTCAGGAGACTTTGCTTTGAACAGCAAATCCAGATCCGGTGCGAATACATTCAAGAGGAACTGGCCACAGTGGCTGTTGGCACTGTTTGCTGGCTTCCTCATTCTTACGTACGCACTCGTCTTTTTCACCGGCGGCGGATCAGCCAAGCCAAAGTTGGGCATCGACTTGCAGGGTGGTACCCGAGTAACCCTGGTGCCGCAGGGCGAAAAGCCGACGCGCGATCAGTTGGACCAGGCTCGCAAGATTTTGGAGAACCGCGTAAACGGCATGGGCGTCAGTGGCGCTCAAGTTGTCACCGACGGTGACACACTGGTCATTACCGTGCCGGGTGAAGACTCACAGGAGGCGCGTACGCTCGGCCAGACTTCGCAGCTCTTCTTCCGTCCGGTAGAGCAGCCCACCCAGGGCCCTGATGAAGCTGCCTTTGGCGAGGTAGTTAAGAAGACTGCTGAAGATTGGGTGTCAGTCGGTGTCCTTTCGAAGGAAGATGCCACCAAGCGCGTTGATGACCTCTACAAGGACATGAACGAAACGCAGAAGCGTGCAATTGATGCCTTCAAGGAACAGAACCCAGATCAGCCGGTTCCCGAGGAGCTGTCCAAGTCTCTGGGCGAGGCCCCGAAGTTGGACGCAACGGCTCCGGCAAAACCGGCGAACTCAATTGAAGCGGCCGAGCTGCGTACGAAGGTTCGTGACGTGCTGTTGGCGACTCGCCAGTCCGAAGACCCAACGACACAGTTTGCAGCCGCTGCGTTAATGACCTGCGACAACCGTGATGCAGTTGATCCGCTACAGGGTGCCGATGACCCGGCCAAGCCGCTGGTGACCTGTGCGCCAGAGGGCGGTAAGGCCATCTTCCTGGGCAAGGCTCCGCTGTTGATTGGGCAAGACGACGAGGTCAAGGGCCAGCGACTGTCCGGCGATGCTATCGACACCAATGCGCCGATTAGCGGTGGCTACGATCAGCAGTCTGGTCAGATTCAGGTCTCCTTTAGCTTCAAGTCCGGGAAGAATGACACTGGCGCTCGCACATGGACCAAGTTGACCAATGACTACCTGCAGCGGCAGGTCGCTATCGTGTTGGACTCGAAGGTCATTTCCGCCCCGGTGATTCAGGAGGCAACTCCAGTCGGTTCTGCCACCCGCATCACGGGCGACTTCTCAATCGACGAGGCACAGGGGCTGGCCAATAACCTGCGTTATGGTGCACTGCCGCTGTCGTTCGCAGGTGAGGACGGCGAACCGGGCGGTACGACCACGACTATCCCGGCCATGCTTGGTTCGGCTTCCTTGGAAGCCGGTTTGCTTGCCGGCATTATCGGTATTGCTCTGATTGTCGTCTACGCAATCGTTCTTTACCGAGGCCTCGGAGCCATCTCGCTGGTTTCACTGGCAGCAGCTGGTGCGATGGTCTACGGCATACTCGTGCTGCTCGGTCGCTGGATTGGCTACTCACTCGATCTCGCTGGTATCGCCGGTATCATCATTTCCATCGGCGTGACAGCTGACTCCTTTATCGTCTTCTTCGAACGCATTAAGGATGAGATTCGTGCGGGTAGGACATTCCGCTCTGCGGTACCGCATGCTTGGCGACGAGCACGGCGTACGATCCTGTCGGGTAACTTTGTGTCCATCATTGCGGCGGTGGTCCTCTACATCCTGGCTGTTGGCGATGTGCGTGGTTTCGCATTCACACTTGGTCTTTCCACGGCATTCGATATTGTGACCGCCTTCCTGGTGACTGCGCCACTGGTCATTCTGGCTACTCGCAAGTGGCCGGCACTGTCCAAACCATCCATGAACGGCTTTGGTTCAGTCATGGAGGTCGCTAACAGGAACAAGTCCGTAGCTACCGGTAAAAAGGCTGTCACCTCCAATGCAGCCGCCAGTGCAGTTGCCGACACCGGTTCGGCTGACTCCGGCGCGAATGAGGGGAAGTAGGAATCCATGAATACTACTCAGACGAATCCGGCGCTGACTAGCGAAATTGACGCGGCTAACGAGGACTCATTCTTCCGCCGCCTCTACACCGGCGAGGGTGGAATCAATATCGTCGGTAAGCGGAAGCGCTGGTACCAGATTGCGATTGCCGTCATTGTCGTTGCGTTAGCATCGATGTTGATTCGAGGGTTCAGCTTCGGTATCGATTTCGAGGGCGGCACCAAGATGACTATGCCGCCTGCGTCAGTGACGACTGAACAGGCTGAGGAGGTCTTCACCGACGCCACCGGCGTCAAGCCGGAGTTGGTGCAGATCATCGGTTCTGGCGAAGGCCGCATTCTGGAAATCACCTCAGAGAAGCTGACCCAGGGCGAGATTAATGATGCTCGCGTCGCACTGAACGACGCATTCAAACCCGTCGACGCACAGGGGGAGCAGACCCCGGATGCGATTGGTGACTCGACCGTTTCGGAGTCGTGGGGCTCGTCGATTACCAACCGCATGCTGCTGGCTGCAGTAGTGTTCTTGGGCTTGGTATTCGCCTACATCACTATCCGCTTCGAGCGTGACATGGCCATTTCTGCCATCCTCGCCCTGGCCGTGGACGCAATCGTGATTATGGGCATCTACGCGCTGATCGGCCTTGATGTCACCCCGGCCACCATTATCGGTCTCCTGACCGTGCTGTCGTTCTCGCTGTACGACACCGTCGTGGTCTTCGACAAAGTCGACGAGAATACGGCAGGCTATCGTTCATCGACACGTAGAAGTTACGCCGAGCTGGTGAATCTGGCTGTCAACCAAACCATCATGCGTTCTATAAACACCACAGTGTCGACGCTGCTGCCAATCCTGGCACTGATGATTATCGCCGTGGGCATGCTGGGTGTCGGTACGCTGAAGGATTTGGCGCTGGTTCAGCTCATCGGCATTATTCAGGGCACGTTCTCCTCGATTTTCCTGGCTTCGCCGCTGTTGGTAACGCTCAAGTCGCGTCAGCGTGAATACCGCAAGCATGACGAGGCGGTACTGTCTGCTCGCGCAAAGGCATCTGAGGGGGCCGGATCGGGCACCGATTCCGCCACCACTGATGTTGCGGGGGACTCGGGCGCGAAGGAGTCGTCGGCAAGCGCGATGGGGCATTTGACGCCGAAACGAACGGTGACGACTCCGAAGCTTGAGGGCGATGAAGACAAGCCGCTGTCCTGGCGTCCTGGGCAGTAGGAGGCAGCGCCTCCCAGTGGTTCGGGTGAAACTACTTTAAAAGCGCATTGTGCGGGTATCGTTGACAGGTACCCGCACTTTTTCTTTTCGCCGAAAAGGAGCTTAAACCTGTGTCGTATGCACACGCGCGTGAGGCATTAGCCGATCAGATTCGGTTCGTGCCCGATTTTCCAGTTGAGGGCGTACTCTTCGAGGACCTGACTCCGGCGCTTGCCGACGCCACGACGTTCGCCCTGATTGTGGACGAGATTTCCGCCAAGGTGGAAGAGTTCGGGGCTGATGTTATAGGCAGCCTAGATGCGCGTGGATTCCTGCTGGGTTCTGCGGTGGCGTACAAGCTCGGACTGGGAGTGCTCGCTATTCGTAAGAAGGGTAAGCTGCCACCGCCTGTGCTGACCGAGACCTATGAACTGGAGTATGGTACGGCAGCACTTGAGATTCCGGCTAGTGGGTTTGAGCTGAAGGGTAAGAAGGCCGTACTTGTCGACGATGTGTTGGCAACTGGTGGCACCCTGTGTGCAGCTCGCGCCCTGCTGGAGACAGCTGGTGTCGAGGTGACCGGGCTGTGCACCGTGCTGGAGGTTGAAGGCCTGGGCGCTCGGGAGAAGCTTGCTGATCTGCCTCTGTACGTGGTTAATAAGGGGTGAATGAGCCATGGCTGAAGGGCCCGCACGCCGTTATGGTGCTCGCCTAGCGCGAAGCCTTACCGGTAACAGAACGAAGACCCGCCCGGTGCTAGATCCCCTTGTCGCGGTGCATCGGCAGGTGCATCCGCGCGCGGATTTGGCTGTGCTTCAGCGTGCCTACGATACCGCCGAGCGCCTTCACGACGGCGTGTACCGGAAATCCGGCGAGCCATACATCACTCACCCGCTTGCAGTCGCCACTATTGCCGCCGAGATTGGTATGGATACCACCACGCTGGTGGCGGCGTTGCTGCATGACACGGTCGAGGACACCGATTACACGCTGGAGGACCTGGAGCGGGACTTCGGCCCAGAGGTCGCGCGCCTAGTCGACGGCGTGACCAAATTGGACAAGGTTGCGTTGGGCTCCGCCGCCGAGGCAGAGACCGTGCGAAAGATGATTATCGCCATGAGCCAGGACCCGCGCGTGCTGGTTATCAAGGTGGCCGACCGGCTGCATAACATGCGCACAATGCGTTTCCTGCCGCCGGAAAAGCAGGCTAAGAAGGCCCGCGAGACCCTCGAGGTGATTGCACCGCTGGCGCATCGTTTGGGAATGGCCAGCGTGAAGTGGGAGTTGGAAGATCTCTCCTTCGCCATTTTGTACCCGAAGAAGTACGACGAGATTGTGCGTTTGGTCGCAGACCGAGCGCCGCAGCGGGACCGGTACATCCAGGAAGTCTCCGAGATGATTCAGAAGGATCTGAAGGAGTCCCACATTGCTGCTGAGGTACAGGGCAGGCCGAAGCACTACTGGTCGATTTATCAGAAGATGATTGTCCGCGGCCACGAGTTCGACGAGATTTTTGACCTGGTCGGACTTCGAGTTCTGGTGGACACGACCAAGGACTGCTACGCCGCCATGGGCGCCGTCCACTCGCTATTCAAACCCATGCCGGGGCGATTCAAGGACTATATTTCCGCGCCGCGCTTCGGGGTTTACCAGTCGTTGCACACAACGGTCATTGGTCCAGGTGGGGCCCCGCTAGAAGTGCAGATTCGCACCCATGAGATGCACTACAACGCTGAGTACGGCATTGCCGCACACTGGCGCTACAAGGAAACGAAAGGCTCTCATAAGGGAGATTCCGCCGAAGTCGATCAGATGGCGTGGATGCGTCAGCTGCTGGATTGGCAGCGCGAGGCCGCAGATCCTAACGAGTTCCTGGACTCTCTGCGCTATGACCTCTCAGTCACTGAAATTTTTGCGTTTACGCCTAAGGGTGATGTCATCACATTGCCCGCGGACTCCACGCCGGTCGACTTTGCCTACGCGGTCCATACTGAAGTAGGTCACCGCTGTATTGGTGCCAAAGTCAACGGCAAGCTAGTGGCGTTGGAATCACCGCTAAAAACTGGCGACCGCGTCGAGATTTTCACGTCCAAGGATGCCCATTCCGGTCCGTCTAAGGACTGGGAGAAGTTTGTTAAAACTCCCCGCGCGCGGGCAAAGATTCGTCAGTGGTTTGCCAAGGAGCGCCGTGAGGAGGCGCTCGATGCCGGACGTGACGCGCTGGCTGCAGAGGTACAGCGCGGCGGTCTGCCGATGCACCGCCTGTTCACTCCGGCGTCCATCAAACAGATTGCCTCCGAGCTTCACTATGCGGATGTTGATGCGCTCTATACCGCCATCGGTAAGGGGCAGGTCTCAGCGCAGCATGTGACTCACCGCCTGATGGCACAGTTCTCGAGCGCGGACGATGCTGAAGAGCAGTTGGTCTCCCGCACGCCAATTTCAAAGATGAACGTGCACAACACTCCGCGCCGCGCTGACAGCACGGGTGTGTTGGTAGAAGGCAGCGCGGATATGGCCGCTAAGCTTGCCAAATGCTGTACGCCTGTGCCGGGCGATGCCATCTTTGGCTTCGTCACCCGCGGCGGTGGGGTCAGTGTGCACCGTACGGACTGCACTAATGCGGAGAAGCTGCACCAGGAGCCCGAGCGCATTATCGAGGTCTCCTGGGCAACAGATTCCTCCGGTGCGGTCTTCATGGTTACGGTGCAAATCGAAGCGCTTGACCGTCATGGACTGCTCTCGGAGATTACTCGCGTCTTCTCCGATCAGAAGGTCTCAATCCTGTCGACGTCCTCCCATACCTCCGATGACCGCGTTGCCGTAATGCGTTTTAGCTTCGAGGTTTCGGACACTAAGCAGATGGGCTATATCTTCAACATTCTGCGCGGTGTCGAGGGAGTCTTCGATGTTTACCGCATTACTTCTGGTCAGTAGCCGGTTTACCAGCGCATCGATATGTGAATAAAGATTGAGGCCGCGTCGGTATTAAAACAGGGCCAAGGTGTGAACTGCTCCCCATTAGTTGGACTGAGAAAT
>NZ_KV836070.1:0-680 GCF_001838215.1 Corynebacterium sp. HMSC061H03 | reverse complement strand
GGAATGCCTGTGGTCTGGGAGCCAACGTCTGTAGGTCACGTGGTGATTTCGGGTATTACTCGTACGGGCAAAAGTAAGGGTAGCCAAAGTCTTGTTGTTGGTACGTGTTTGCCTTGGGTTCAGTTTGTGGGTATCGACCCGTCTGCCGGTCTACTCAAGCCGCTGAAATTTTTCTCGCAGCGTCCCCAGGATTTCGTGCTCGGGTCTGACCCTGACTGGATAGACGCGGCTGTCACGCTTTTGGAGCGTTGTGTGGAGGTCATGCGGTCTCGTATCGCGTCGCTCGGCTGGGCTGAAAAAATCAGCGACTTTTCCACCGAAACCCCCGTTATCGTGGTGATTTTGGAAGAATATGCCAATTTTCTGACGGCTCTAGAGGGGCATGGAAAAGACGGTAAGAAACTGAAAGCTCGCGTTGTCTCGCTCGTCGGCACTCTGCTGCGTGAGGGTGCGAAAGTTGGCGTTGAGTGTTTCACGATCCTGCAGCGCGCTGAAGCTTCCGTGCTCCATGACCGTTCCCAGTATTCTTTGCGGATTTCGTACCGTCAGGACAATCTCGATTCAATAAAAATGATGTTTGACCAGCCGGAACAGTCCGATGTTGCTCGGATTGTGTCGTTGTCTCCGGGGCGTGGTGTGCTCTCCGACAACGGTCAATCATTGTGTTGGTTCCAAACCCC
>NZ_KV836069.1:0-273 GCF_001838215.1 Corynebacterium sp. HMSC061H03 | reverse complement strand
ATCGTGTCGCGCTGTGCTTGAAGCGCTTTGATGTTCGCCGCCAGCTGGGAAATGACCAATTCTGCTGCCGCAGTGCCGGATACCGTGACAGTTTGCTCGGCAAGGGCGGCGAAAATTGCGAGGGTATCAGGGTCCTTCTTGGCGCGGTTGCGTATCCACTTCAGGACCCGGCCCCGACCTGCGGCGGCCAGTTTTGTCGGACCTTCGTAGTGGATGAGCGAGTCCAGCACCAGCGTGCGGGAGAGAATCTCGCCTGCAAAGACGCGCTCGAGT
>NZ_KV836068.1:0-1411 GCF_001838215.1 Corynebacterium sp. HMSC061H03 | reverse complement strand
GGGTTAAGTAGCAAAAAGTGTGTCTGACTTTCAGCATTACTGCTGATTAGGCTGGGTAAATTGGGCGGATATAAGCATCAAGACCTTATATCCGCCCGATTAGTGTTCAATCCACCGGAATGGCACCCGCATGTGCTAATCGGGGGTTGGTGTGCTTTCCGGGTGAGTAAAAACAGACCACGATGCCCGATATGCGCTGGGCAAATGAAGAAAAACGGAACCACTTCTAAAGGCACAACCAGGTGGCGATGCAAGGACCCGAACTGCGGCAGTTCCACGACACGAACCCGCACCGACCGCACGCAGACCCGCGACTTTAAAGCCTTCGTCTCTTATGCCACCTCCACAGCAACGTTGTCTGAACTCGCCCAGCAACAAGGGGTAAGCCGTTGGACACTTGACCGCCGATTCAAACCGTTCTGGCTCATCGACATCCCCAACGACGGTGACCCACAGCGCATCTACGACCAGATCTTCATCGACGGTACCTACACCGCCGCCGGATGCTTGCTCGTCGCAGCCAGCCACGACCACGTCATCGCATGGCACTGGACCAAACACGAAACCGCCCACGCCTACACGCAGCTACTCCGCAAAATCGCTGAGCCGCTCTGCGTCGTCCTCGACGGCGGACAAGGCGCACTTACTGCGATTAAAGCCTGCTGGCCGAACGCGATAATCCAACGATGCCTCGTCCATGCGCAACGCGTCATCCGCCGCTACACCACATCACGACCACGCACCGACGCCGGCAAAGCCATCTACGCCCTGGCGTTGAAACTGACCCGTATCACCACACTCGACCAGGCACGGGAGTGGACGCTGCGTCTGCACGACTTCGGACAGGTATTCAAAGCATTCCTCAACGAGAAAACGCCCGTGTCAAAAGAGCGCCGCACACTCAACAACCAGTGGGAATGGACCCATCTGCGAGTTCGCAAGGCATACAACTCCCTGCTGCACCTCTCACGGAAAGGATGGCTGTTTACCTACCTGCAGCCACCACCGAATGCGCTTGAGCCTCAACGCTGGGCTTCAACGACAAACAGTCTGGAAGGCGGCATCAACGCCGGGCTCAAACGCATCGCCGACGCGCATCGCGGCAGGTCCGGGGAACGCCAACGAAAAATGCTCGAGTGGTACCTGCACTCGAAAACGCAACTGCCTGACGACCCATTAAAGATCGCCAGGCAGTGCAATTTCGGCCAAGATCAACTCGCCAAAGTCAACGATCTTGTCGAAGAAGACCATAACAAAGCCGACCATGAAACAGGCCGACCAGCCTTCTACGACAACGCTATCCCAACCGAGTACGAACACTCGATAGGAATCAGAAAAGGCCCCATGAAGTAACAAACGGTGTGCCCGCCCCGCAACACGCCGAGCGGACACACTTTTTGCTACTTAACCC
>NZ_KV836067.1:8573-9350 GCF_001838215.1 Corynebacterium sp. HMSC061H03 | reverse complement strand
GGGCAAGCCAGGTGACAAGCCAAGCAAGCCGGGTAAGGACGGAAGTTCCTCGAGCTCCAGCTCTAAGGGCGGTTCCTCTTCGGGCTCCAGCTCCAAGGGGGGAAGCAGCTCAGGTTCTAGCTCTTCGGGCTCCAGCTCCAAGGGGGGAAGCAGCTCAGGTTCTAGTTCCTCGGGCTCTAGCTCCAAGGGTGGTAGCACTTCGGGCTCCAGCTCCAAGGGCGGAAGCTCCTCCAGCGGTAGCCTCTCTGGTGGAAGCTCCTCCAGTGGAAGTACCTCGGGCCACAGCAGCTCGGGTGGCAGCACCTCGAGCTCCAGCTCCAAGGGCGGGTCTTCTCTGGCTGTCACCGGCGCTAAGGTCGCTGGCACGCTAGGAATCGCAGCAATGCTGTTGCTGGCTGGTGGTATTTTACTAGCGGTTCGTAAGCGCCACTCTCAGAATGAAAACTAGTGATACCAAGGCTTTCGAGTCGCATTGCTAGCTCCTAGAAAGGAGACGGCGGGAATATAGGAGAACTCCTGTATTCCCGCCATTTTTCATTCAATCCACCGGAATGGCACTCGCAAGTGGTAACTGGGTCTTGGTTTGCTTTCTAGGTGACACGAAACAGACCCCGATACTCCATATGTGCAGGCCAGATGAAGAACAACGACGCCCCCTCCAAAGGAACCATTAGATGGTGATGTAAAATCCCCAACTGCGGCAGCTCCACAACCCGGCGTTAAGTAGCAAAGCGGACAACCCGACAAACTACGGGCTGCAAATGTGAAACTGTATGA
>NZ_KV836067.1:0-8473 GCF_001838215.1 Corynebacterium sp. HMSC061H03 | reverse complement strand
TCATAAACGCAGTCAGTAACTCGCATCGCCCCGCCGCCGCTGTCATAAACGCAGTCAGTAACTCGCATTGGGGTAAGCAGCAAAAGGTGCCCGGCACTTGTGGCCACGCTATTCACCTATCGTTGCGCTGTAGCGTGGCCATCAGTGAGTAGCTCATCGATAGGAGCGAAGGCAAAGGCCGTAGCCAAACAAAAACGCCGCCCGGCGGAAACCATAAGCAGTTTCCGTGGGCGGCGTCGCTGTGTTCGTCGTAAAGCAAGTGTGGCGTTAAGCCGTGATTAGCTTTACTCGTAGGTGCCTCGGAGGTCCTTGTAGTCCTCATCGTGCCAATCCACGTTGGCCTGGTCCTTGGTGGTGACACCGACATCAGGCTGATGCGGGACCTTCGCAATGATGTTGCGGCGGGCGCGGCCGGCGCGGAGCTGGCTTTCGATGCGCTCAGCAAGGTTGGCAAGGCCGAAGTTGATGGCGATGAGAATGATTGCCACGACGACCAGCGATGGAATCATGGCGCCGTAGTACTCGCCAAGCTGGCGGCCGGAGCGGACAACTTCGACGTAACCAATCATGTAGCCCAGTGCGGAGTCCTTCAGCGCAATGACCATCTGCGAGATAATCGCCGGCAACATGGCGGCGACTGCCTGCGGCAGCAAAATGGTGACCATCGTCTGGCGGTGGGAGAGACCCAGCGCAATCGCGGCCTCACGCTGGCCCTTCGGCAGCGATTCGATGCCGGAGCGCAGCGTCTCGCCAATGACGGATCCGTTGTACATGGTCAGGCCAAACACAACGGCGGCAAAGCCGAGGTAGTTCGACGGAAACAGCTGCCAAAGCGCGAACACCGAGTAGGCGAACAGCATGAGCACCAGCACCGGAATGGCGCGGAAAAACTCGACAATCACCGAGCACCCCCAGCGCACCGGTGCGACCGGGCTCAGCCTGCCGACGCCCAGGAGAGCGCCAATAACCAGTGCCAACACAATAGAGACCACAGCCGCGATAATGGTGCTGACCAAGCCGGGCAGAATGTACGTGGTCCAGGTTGTGGAGTCGAGGAAGAACGACCACTTATTCGCCTCGAACTGGCCCTTGTCGGCCAGCTTCATTCCGACCCAGGCGAGGATCGCAACGGTGATTGCAGCCACGATCCAGGTGAGGGTTCGGTTGAAGCGCTGAGCCTTGGGGCCCGGCGCGTCATAAAGAACTGTTGCGCGAGTAGCCATTAGCGCTTCACCGCCCATCGCTTGCCTGCCCAGCCGAAGAACAGACCGGTCGGCAGAGTCAGAATAATAAAGCCGACAGCGATGATGCCGAAGATAATCAGGATATCGCTGGCGTAGTTTTCGGTCATGGTCTTCATCAGCAGCGACGCTTCAGCCACACCGATTACTGAGGCGATCGTGGTGTTCTTCGTCAGCGCAATCAGGGTATTGCCGAGCGGCACGATAGCGCCACGGAACGCCTGCGGGAAGATGATGTAGCGGAAGCTCTGGCCGAAGCTAAGCCCCAGGGAGCGGGCGGCTTCGGCCTGCCCGAACGGCACAGTATTAATACCGGCGCGCAGGGACTCCGCAACGAAGCACGAGGTGTAGGCAACAAACGCCAACACCGCGAGACGGAAGTTCTGCTTGACAATGAAGGAGTCATTCTCCGCAGCCAGCAGCAGCCCCAAGTTGTAGTAGAGACCCATCGAGGCCAGCAGCACAATCAACGTCAGCGGGGTATTGCGGACAATGTTGATGTACCAGGTCGACAGGGTACGCAGGATTCCCACGGGGCTCACGCGCATAGCGGTGAGAAGCGTGCCAAAAATCAGGGAACCAATTGCCGAAGCAATCGTCAGTTTGATGGTTACCCAGAAAGCCGGAAGCAGTTCCGGCCCCATTTCACTCCATAGTTCTGGATTCATTGTTTGCTCGCACCCCTTCCTACTTCTTCTCTACAAACGACAGATCGCCGATTGCCGGCTTGTCGTCGAGCTCGAACTTGTCGCCCAAATGCTTCTTCAGGATCTTCTGAAGCTCACCGGTGTCGTACAGCGACTCCAGCGCCTCATTGATGGCCTCACGGCTGGCATCATCACCCTTGGGCAGGCCGATGCCGTAGTACTCATTGGTCCAGTAGGAACCATCGGGGTTGCGCAGCTCGACCACGCGGAAGTCGTCGCCGAAGCGCTCCTTGTAGCGCTGGGCGAAGCCCGCGAGAATGGTCGCATCGGTGGTCAGGGCATCGACGACACCCTGCTTCACACCTTCCGCGCACGCGGCGTAGGTATCGAACTCCTGCAGCTGTACCTCCGGCAGAGCGTCCTTGACCTTCTGCGCTGGGGTGGAGCCGGATACAGAACACAGGCGAGTGCCCGGGGCGACGTCGTCAAGCCCCTGGATGCCCTCGGAACCGCGCACTAACAGTGCCTGGTGCGTGACCAGGTACGGGCCGGCGAAGTCGACGGCAGCCAGGCGGCCAGCGTTGATGGAGTAGGTGGCGGCGATCATGTTGACCTCGCCGTTGTTAATCAGCGTCTCGCGCTGAGCGGACGGGGTCTCGCGCCACTCCATCTCGGGCACATCCCAACCGTTCTTGTTGGCGATGTACTCAATGACGTAGCGGGAAACATCGTTGTCGACGCCCGCGAACTCACGGTCCGGAGTGCGCTCACCGAGGCCCGGCTGGTCAAACTTCGTACCCAGCGTCACGTGCCCGGCTTCGATATCGGCCAGCAGGTTTCGGGGTCCGCCGCTACCGCAGGCCGCGAGGCTCATCGTCGTGGCAACAGCTACGACAGCCGCCGCAACTCGCTTGCCGACGACACCTCGGCGGCCCTGGTTGCGACTGCGTCCCCGGCCTCCTCGTAATAGTGAAAGCTTCATGGTGACCAGCCCCGCCTAGTGTCCGACGATCTTGGCCAAGAAGTCCTTGGCGCGATCGCTCTGCGGGTTGGTGAAGAAGGTCTCCGGGTCGGTGTCTTCGACAATCGCACCGTCGGCCATGAACAGGATGCGGTCGGCCACGCGGCGAGCGAAGCTCATCTCGTGGGTGACACAGACCATGGTCATGCCGCCCTTGGCCAGGTCGGTCATGACATCGAGGACCTCGTTGATCATTTCCGGGTCGAGCGCGGAGGTGGGCTCGTCGAAAAGCATGACCTTCGGGTCCATGGCCAGGGCGCGTGCGATGGCGACGCGCTGCTGCTGACCGCCGGAGAGTTGTGCCGGGTACTTGTCAGCCTGTTCCGCAATGCCGACACGGGCGAGCAGCTTGTCCGCACGCTCGCGGGCCTCGGCTTTGGAGATCTTGCGGACCTTCAGCGGGGCCAACGTGACATTGTCGCGAATGGTCATGTGGCTGAAGAGGTTGAACTGCTGGAAGACCATGCCGACCTCAGCACGCAGACGGGTGAGTTCCTTACCCTCCTCGGGAAGGAGCTTGCCGTTGATGCGGATCTCGCCGCTGTCGATGGTTTCCAGGCGGTTGATGGTTCGGCACAGTGTGGACTTACCAGAGCCGGAGGGGCCGAGGACAACTACGACCTGACCAGCTGGGATTTCCAGATTGATGTCGCGCAAAGCGTGGTAATCGCCGTAGTGCTTATTCACCCCGGCAATCGAAATCATGCTCTGTGGTGTGGATGATTCAGTCATGTGAAAAAGTATAGGTGACTCACGACACATCACTGCTATCGGTGTTCCTTGTGCGATATTCACCTGTGAAAAGTGACTGCACACCAATTAGTTCTAAAGATCCACGCGATGGCGCCTCGCAACAGGCTTGCGGCCATGCACGAACCAGTAGAAAACGGCCGCGAGAACCACCACGACCGCCAGGCCTGCGTACATCTTGTCGAATCCCATAGTGGCGGCTACCGAACCCAAAACAATCGGGCCGAGGCCGATGCCTGCGTCGACAAGCAGGAGCAGCGTCGAGATGCCCGTGCCCAACTTGTGTGCCGGGGCCAGGTGCACGGAGATGGTCTGGCAGGCCGGCATCAGCGTGCCGTAGCCCAGGCCGCAGAGCGCACCGGCGGCGATAACGTGCCAGTCAGCGGTTGCGAAAGCCAGAACAAGCAGTGAGATGGTGAAGCACACCAGGCCGATGGCGATGACGGGGTTGTCGCCGCGGCGATCTTGTAGGCGTCCCAGTGAGAAACGCGCCGCCATCATCGCCACCGCATAGGCGATGAAGAAGAAGCTGGCGCCCCTAGTCAGGCCGCTCAGCTGCGAGTATCGGTTCAGGAATGTAATCACGCCCGCATACGCCAGGCCGATGAGCAGCATGAACAGGCCAATCGGCACCACTCTCGGCGTCATGATGTCATCGAAGGAAAATGTGCGCTTCGTCTCGCTTGCCGACGAATCCTCGGTGGCCTCGTCCTTGGTTGCCGCAGTGGTGGGCTCGTTGTGTTGTGGCAGAAAGAGTGCCAGCACCAGTCCGACAATGGACAGGCCGAGGGCTGTGGCAAAGAGGACGCTGTAGCCGACCGAACCAATAAGGGCCAGGCCGAGAGCTGGGCCAATCGCTGTAGCCAGGGTGGTGCCGAGCGAGATGTAGCCAGTTCCCTCGGCGCGGCGCGAAGCCGGAATAGCGGTTTGGGCGGCGGCCATCACGGCGGTGGAAGCGAATGCGTAGGTCAGGCCGTGGATGATGCGGATTGCAATCAGGACCGGCAGGGATGCGGCCCAAATGTAGGCGGCACAGGCTGCCACGATGACAGCGAGTGAGCCAAGCATGATTCTGCGACCACCGAAGGTGTCTACCAAGTAGCCGGAAAAGAGGCGCGCGATGGTGGCGCCGACAACGAAAGAACTGGCGGCGAAGCCACCGGCGGCATCTGAGGCGGAGAAGCGCTGGACGGCGTAGAGCGCCATGACTGTGATTGAAAGGTAGAACACCAGGTACATGCTGAAGTTAATCAGCCAGCTGATGATGAACGCGGGGGAGAAGAGCTTGTCTTGCCCGTGCTGCTCGTCCTGCTCGTTCTGTCTGCGCCTGTTCTGCGTGGTCGTATGTGTTGTCATGCTGAAAATACGGTCTCTTTTCTCGTTTGAAAACGATTGTGGAATTAGTGCTGTGGTAAAACTGCTTCCCGGCATTTGTATCGTGCAAAAATGCAGTTAGGGGTCGAATTATAACAATTGGTTTGTATGATGCAAACGCACTTTTTCGGCCTTAACCCCATCCGCGGAGCGCTAGAATAGGAGCTGTTCAGCAAACAGATACATCTCACAGGCCCATTAAAGGGCCGACAAATAGGCGACAAGAGGATTGACTGCCATCGTGCGAAACGACGACCTGGCCGCGCTCGTTTACGAGAACATGCTGCTATCCCGGGTGAGCTCTAGCGGCTACCGACCACATCGCAAGGACATCCTGTTGGATCGCTCCGCCGCAGCACTGCTGGCGCGGCTGGAAGCGCAGCCGGATATGACAGTCGCCGAACTCTCCGATGCGCTGGGGCTGGACATTTCTACAGTGCACCGCCAGCTGGCCGCAGCCATGCGGCAGGGGTATATCGCGAAGAGGTCCGCGCCGTCGTCAAGCGCGAAGGTGCATAGCGCGACCGACAAGGGGTTAGAGCTGCTGCACCGGGAGATTGAGGCGCGTAAGAATACCGTCGATGACATTACGCATGCCTGGGAGGACTCGGAGCTCGCGGAGTTTGTGCGATTGATGCGCAAATTCAACGAAGGTGTGGAAGAAATGCGTGGTCATCCATGGCCTAGGTAACCGCGGATGCCGTGGTCATGGAATACTTGAGGGCGTGGCTGAGAAAAAGAAGATTGCAAACGTCCTTGCTAACCGATACGCTTCTGCAACTCTGGCGGAGTTGTGGAGCCCTGAGTACAAGATCATCCTCGAGCGCAAGCTCTGGATTGCAGTTCTGAAAGCTCAGGTCGCTCGCGGAATTGAGGTTCCGGAGGGCACTATCGAGGCCTATGAGAAGGTCATCGACCAGGTTGACCTCGACTCCATTGCCGCCCGTGAGCGTATTACTCGCCACGATGTGAAGGCCCGCATTGAAGAGTTCTGTGAACTGGCTGGCACTGAGCACATCCACAAGGGAATGACCTCGCGTGACCTGACCGAAAACGTTGAGCAGCTGCAGGTTCTGCAGTCGCTGAAGGTCGTGCGCGACAAGGCCGTTGCCGTAGCCGCCCGCACTGCGGAAAAGGCCTCCGAGTACCAGTCGCTGGTCATGGCGGGCCGCTCCCACAACGTCGCCGCACAGGCAACGACCCTGGGTAAGCGCTTCGCCTCTGCTGCGGACGAGATGCTGCTGGGAATCGAGCGCGTAGAAGATCTGATTTCCCGATACCCGCTGCGCGGCATCAAGGGCCCGATGGGTACCGCCCAGGACATGCTGGATCTGCTCGACGGTGACGAGTCCGCACTGGCCTCCCTGGAAAACGAAATCGCTGAAGGCCTAGGCTTCGACCGCGTCTTTGACTCGGTTGGTCAGGTTTACCCGCGCACCCTCGACTTCGACGCTCTGTCCGCACTGGTCGAGCTGGGTGCAGGCCCGGCATCACTGGCCACCACCATCCGTCTGATGGCCGGTAATGAGACCGTCACCGAGGGCTTCAAGGAAGGCCAGGTCGGTTCTTCCGCCATGCCGCACAAGATGAACGCCCGCTCCTGCGAGCGCGTCCACGGTTTCCAGGTCATCCTGCGCGGTTACATGACCATGCTCTCAGAATACGCCGGTACTCAGTGGAACGAGGGCGACGTTTCCTGCTCCGTGGTTCGCCGCGTTGCACTGCCGGATGCCTTCTTCGCCATGGACGGCATGTTTGAAACCTTCCTCACCGTCCTGTCTGAGTTCGGTGCATTCCCGGCTATGATCGACCGCGAGCTGGAGCGCTACCTGCCGTTCCTCGCATCTACCAAGATCCTCATGGCGGCTGTTCGCGCTGGTATGGGGCGCGAGGAAGCCCACGAGATCATCAAGGAGCATGCCGTCGCTACCGCACTGGATATGCGCGAAAAGGGCGCCGAGCAGAATCTCACTGAACGTCTCGCTGCAGATGAGCGCTTCCCGCTGGATACCGCAGGGCTTGCCGACGCTCTGGCGGACCGCCACGCTTTCATTGGTGCCGCGGAATCCCAGGTTGACCGCGTAGTTGCGCGAGTTCAGGCTGTCGTGGACAAGTACCCAGAGGCCGCGGCCTACAAGCCGGGCGAGATTCTGTAGCTTCGCGAGCGTCACGCGTAAAACGCAAGAACGTAAGTTCCCCTGAAAAACTCTGTCACGTTGGTGGCAGAGTTTTTCTTCGTTTGTTGGCGAAAGCACCAGTGAGCAGCCAAGTTCCTCGGTACGATGAGCGATAAGTATCGAAACCTCTACGCGAAAGGTGCCCGACGTGACATCGGCTGTTAGGACTTCGCTTTCTCGCCCAGGTGCCACACTGAATGTGTTGCGCTGGGTTCCAGAAAATGACAAGGGCGCGCCCATTACTCCCAAGGGAGTGGTGCAGATTGTCCACGGCATGGTCGAGTACGCCAATCGCTACGCCAAATTCGCCGAGTACCTCGTATCCCAGGGCTATGCCGTCGTCGCGCACGACCATCGCGGCCACGGTATGACCAAGACGGATGCTGGCATCCCGGGTTACTTCGCTGACTACGGTGGCTGGAACCTGATCCTCGAAGACCTCCACGCAGTACGCCAGTACGTTGATGCAGAATTCCCAGGCAGCAAGCACTATATTCTCGGCCACTCTATGGGGTCACTTCTGACTCGTAACTACATCGCCAAGTACGGCGAGGGGCTTACCGGCGTCATTATCATGGGCACCGTGTCGTGGCCAGGAGCTAAGGGTGATGCGGGAATGAAGGTTGCAAACCTGCTGGCTAAGATTCGTCCTACCGCGCCGGGCAAGCTGCTCAACACCCTCACCTTTGCTGATTACAACAAGGGCTTTGAGCGCCGCACTAAGTTTGATTGGCTCACCCGCGACCACAAGATTGTCGATGCTTATATTGCGGACGACAAGTGTGGTTTCGTTCCCACCAATGCCTTTTTCCGCGACCTTCTCGTCGGCACGCACTACGCGAATTCGTCTGAAGCCTATGAGAAAGCGCCTGATGATCTGCCACTTTTCGTGGTTTCCGGTGCCGTTGATCCGGCAGGTGGCGCTGCCTGTGTGACTGAGGTCGTGGGCAAATACCTGAACGCGGGGAAGAAGGACGTGCGCTTTAAGGTCTACCCGGATGGTCGCCATGAGATTCTCAACGAGTTGAATAAGGAAGAGGTCTACGCCGACATTTTGGCGTGGTTGAAGTCCCGCTAAGGGGAGCTGGTTAATAGGCGAAAAGTGTGCCCGCTCGGCGCGTCGCCGGGCGGGCACCTTTTGCTACTTATCCCAATGCGAGTTACTGACTGCGTTTATGTCAGCGGCGGCGGGTCGATCCGAGTTACTGACTGCGTTTATGTCAAAAACGGCCTGGTAGGTTCAGGCGGTGAATGCATCACCAC